>NZ_VHLB01000010.1:0-151911 GCF_006547365.1 Myxococcus sp. AB056
GGTGTGTGCAAGGGGCTTGCCCCCGGGGGCAGGGCCCTGGCGGTTAGGCGGCGCTCCGGGGCGGCCCGGATGGCGGGAGGGAGGTCTTCGTGAAGGCCGGGAGGGGCCTCGGCGTTGATTTCGTGTGGGGGACATTGCGTGGGCTGGGTTCCGCTTTACTCTGAGCCGCTGCGTGGTGGGCGGCCTGCCGAGTGGAAGTTTCGGCGGACGCACGTGGTTTCCATACGTTTCTCCCTTACACCTCCAGGGATTTCCCTTCACTCGCCGCCGTCCTTCGAGGATTCTCCGGCGAGAGAGCCGACCGAATGATCGAATGGACGCTGAAGAAACTGATTGGGACCAAGAACGAGCGCGAGCTCAAGAAGGCCCACGCGAAGGTCGCCCGGGTCAATGAGCTGGAAACCCGCATGCGGGCCCTCAAGGACGAGGACTTCGTCTCCGAGACGAACCGCATGCGGCAGGAGATCCAGAACGGCCGTTCGCTGGATGACCTGCTCTTCGAGGCCTTTGCCATCACCCGTGAGGCGGCGCGCCGCGTCATCGGCCAGCGGCACTATGACGTGCAGCTCATTGGCGGCATGTTCCTCCACGAGGGCTGCATCGCGGAGATGCGCACCGGTGAAGGCAAGACGCTGACGGCGACGCTGCCCACCTACCTCAACGCGCTGTCCGGCCGGGGCGTGCACGTCGTCACGGTGAACGACTACCTGGCCCGCCGCGACGCGGAGTGGATGGGGCGCGTCTACCGCTTCCTGGGCATGACGACGGGCTGCGTGCTGCACGAGCTGAACGACAAGCAGCGGCAGGAGGCGTACCGCTCGGACATCACCTACGGGCAGAACAACGAGTTCGGCTTCGACTACCTGCGCGACAACATGAAGTTCCGCCTGCAGGACTACGTCCAGCGCGAGCTGAACTTCGCCATCGTCGACGAGGTGGACTCCATCCTCATCGACGAGGCCCGCACGCCACTCATCATCTCTGGTCCCACCGAGGACAGCACCGACAAGTACTACCGGGTGGACCAGGTCATCCCCGGGCTGGTGCCGGACCAGGACTACACCCTGGACGAGAAGCACCGCTCCGTGTCCCTCACGGATGACGGCATCGAGAAGCTCCAGAAGCGGCTGGGCGTGGGCAACCTCTACGACCCGGGCGAAATCGAGATGCTGCACCACGTGGACCAGGCCCTGCGCGCGCACACGCTCTACAAGCGCGACAAGGACTACGTGGTGAAGGACGGCGAGGTCGTCATCGTCGACGAGTTCACCGGCCGCCAGATGCCGGGACGCCGCTGGTCGGACGGCCTTCACCAGGCCATCGAGGCCAAGGAAGGCGTGAAGATCGAGAACGAGAACCAGACGCTCGCGACGGTCTCCTTCCAGAACTACTTCCGCATGTACTCCAAGCTGGCCGGCATGACGGGCACGGCGGACACGGAGGCGGAGGAGTTCGCCAAGATCTACAACCTCGACGTGCGCGTCATCCCCACCAACCGTCCGCCCATCCGCAAGGACCTGCAGGACGTGGTGTACAAGACGGAGCGCGAGAAGTTCGAGGCGGTGGCGGCGGAAATCGAGGAGCTGCACAAGAACGGGCAGCCGGTGCTCGTGGGCACGGTGTCCATCGCCAAGAGCGAGGTGGTGGCCAGTTTCCTCAAGAAGCGCGGCATCCCGCACAACGTCCTCAACGCGAAGCAGCACCAGCGCGAGGCGGACATCGTCGCGCAGGCCGGCCGCAAGGGCGCCGTCACCATCTCCACCAACATGGCCGGCCGCGGAACGGACATCCTCCTGGGTGGTAACGCGGAGGTCCTGGCCAAGGCGTCCATGGGGCCGCCGCCGGAGCCGCCCACGTCGGCCCCGGACGGGCAGCCGCTGGACCTGACGGCCTACGAGGCGGAGCTCGCGGCGTGGGAGCAGAAGTTCGCCGACACCAAGGCGAAGCTCGAGGAGCAGACGAAGAAGGAGCGCGAGGAGGTCCACAACGCCGGCGGCCTCTTCATCATCGGCACCGAGCGCCACGAGTCGCGCCGCGTGGACAACCAGCTGCGTGGCCGCGCCGGCCGCCAGGGTGACCCGGGTGGCAGCCGCTTCTTCCTGTCGCTCGAGGACGACCTGATGCGCATCTTCGGGTCCGAGCGCATCCAGGGCCTGATGGAGCGGCTGGGCATGGAGGAGGGCGAGGTCATCGAGCACGTGTGGCTGTCACGTGCCATCGAGGGCGCCCAGAAGCGGGTCGAAGGCCACAACTTCGACATCCGCAAGAACCTCCTCGAGTACGACGACGTGATGAACCAGCAGCGCCGCACCATCTACAAGCTGCGTCGCCAGGTGCTGGCCGCGGGCGCGGGCGTGCCGCTGGTGGAGTACGACGAGGACCCGAAGACGCGCATCAAGACGCGCTCCGAGCGGACCGTCAGCTGGGCGGACTTCCGCGAGCTGATTCTGGACTCGATGGAGGACGTCATCGTGTCCCTCACCGACACCTACGCGCCCACCCGGGGCGTGGAGGGTTGGGACATCGCCGCGCTCCAGCAGGGCGTGAAGGAGACCTTCAACCTCGAGATGAACTTCGAGGGCGTGGGCAACCGCGAGGAGCTCCAGGAGCACATCTACAAGGCGGCGGAGAAGGTCTTCCAGGCGCGCGAGGAGGAGTTCGGCGAGAACTTCATGCGCTTCCTCCAGTACAACTACCTGGCGACCATCGACCGGCTCTGGAAGGACCACCTGCTGGCCATGGACCACCTGCGTCAGGGCATCGGCCTGCGCGGCTACGGCCAGAAGGACCCGAAGCAGGAGTACAAGAAGGAGGGCTACCAGGGCTTCATCCAGATGCTCTCCGCCATCAAGGCGCAGTTCGTCACCCAGCTCATGCACGTGCAGCCCCGCTCCGCCTCCAGCGCGGCGGAAGAGGCCGCCCGCATCCAGCGCCAGCTCGCGCAGCAGCAGAAGAAGGCGGTGGAGGGGCGCGCCACGGCGGACGGCAAGCTGGATGAGGGCTCGGTGGCCGCGGCGGCGCGTCCGGCGGCGGCCAGCAGGCCGGCGGTGGGCCGCAACGACCCCTGCCCCTGCGGCAGCGGCCGGAAGTACAAGAAGTGCCACGGTGCCTCGGAGGCCAGCGTCTAGGACGCGGGCTGACTGACAGGCTCATCGTGGAGGACGCCGGCGCGGCGCCAACCCTCTGGGGGAGGCACCGCGCCGGTGCTGTCTTGGCGGGGCGAAGGGGCCTCGCTGGGACGATAGGAGGGCGGGGGAGCGGCATGTGCCGTCCCTGCCCGGACGGGCGGTGCGGCGAAGCTTGCGCGGCCCGGAGGGGTTCTGTTAAGGACGCCCCGCCCCACGGTATGGGGTCGGGGGGCAGTCGACCCCAGGCAGCACTCACTACACACACGTCCGTGCCGGTCGCCGGTGCCTCCGTGGGTGAGGGCCTCTCCTCGGAGAGGAGCTCCTCCGCGGTCGTTTCGGCCGGAAGGTTTGCTCGGGCGTGGCGGAACAACCGGAGAGACGACATGGAAACGCAGGACACGCAGACGCAGCAGCAGGCGATGGCCGCCGCCGGTGGCATCACGATGAGGCAGCTCCTGGAGGCCGGTGTTCACTTCGGCCACCAGACGAAGCGCTGGAACCCGAAGATGAAGCCGTTCATCTTCGGCGCCCGCAACGGCATCTACATCATCGACCTGCAGAAGACGGTCGTGATGGCCCGCTCGGCGTTCCGCTTCGTGGCGGACATCACCGCGCGCGGTGGCTCGGTGCTCTTCGTCGGCACCAAGAAGCAGGCGCAGGACGTGGTCCGCGAGGAGGCCTCGCGCGCCGGTCAGTTCTTCGTCACCAGCCGCTGGCTGGGTGGCACGCTGACCAACTTCAAGACCATCAAGCAGGGCATCGACCGCCTGAAGACGCTGGAGAAGATGGCCGAGGACGGCACCTTCGAGCGCCTGCCCAAGAAGGAAGTCGCCCAGCTCGAGCGTGAGCGCGAGAAGCTGGAGAAGAACCTGGGCGGCGTGAAGGAGATGTCGAAGCTGCCCCGCTGCGTCTTCGTCATCGACCCGAAGAAGGAGCACATCGCCATCCACGAGGCGGGCCGCCTGGGCATCCCGGTCATCGGCCTGGTGGACACCAACTGCGATCCGGACGGCATCGACTTCGTCATCCCCGGCAACGACGACGCCATTCGCTCCATCAAGCTGTTCACCTCCAAGATCGCCGAGGCCTGCCTCGAGGGCGCCGCGCGTTACCGCGCCTCGGGCGCCGCCGAGCGCGACGAGCAGGAGGAGCGCGAGGGTCGTGATGACCGTGGCGACCGCCGCGATGACCGCCGCGGCCCGCGCCGTGGTGACCGCCGCGACGACCGTCGCGACCGGGGTGGTGACCGTGGCGGCGACCGCCGTGGCCCCCTCGTTGAGATGAAGGGCGCGGCCCCTGTCGCGTCCACCGAGCCGGCCGCCGAGGCCGCTCCCGAGGGTGAGGCGGCGGCCGAGTAGCCGTCCCTTCCTCACGTCAGTGCCGAAGCGGCCGGGTGGCATCAGTTCGCCAGCTCCCCGGCCGCCTCTGTTTCCCTGGTGCCGCAGTATCCCCTTGAACTTACAATGCTCCGCCTGGCGCACTGCGCCTTCGAGTGGCGGAGGCAGGAGACGACGATGGCCGAAGTTAGCGCCCAGATGGTGAAGGAGCTCCGCGAGCGGACCAACGCGGGCATGATGGACTGCAAGAAGGCGCTCGCCGAGTCGGGTGGCGACTTCGCCAAGGCCGAGGAGTGGCTGCGCAAGAAGGGCATCGCCAAGGCCGCTGGCAAGGAAGGCCGCGTTGCCTCCGAAGGCATCATCGGCACCTACGTTCACGGTGGCCGCATCGGCGTCATCGTCGAGGTGAACTGCGAGACGGACTTCGTCGCTCGCAACCCCGACTTCCAGGACCTGGTGAAGGACGTGGCCATGCAGATCGCCGCGGCCGGTCCCAAGTTCGTCCGTCGTGAGGAGGTCCCCACGGACAACCTGGACAAGGAGAAGGACATCCAGCGCGAGCTCCTCAAGCAGCAGGGCAAGCCCGAGGCGATGCTGGAGAAGATCCTCGTCGGGAAGATGGAGAAGTACTACGAGGGCGTGTGCCTCGTGGACCAGCTCTGGGTGAAGGACGACAAGAAGAAGGTCGGCGAGATGATCTCCGAGCGCGCCGCGAAGATTGGCGAGAAGGTCTCCGTGCGCCGCTTCGTCCGCTACGAGCTGGGTGAGGGCATCGAGAAGAAGAAGGACGACCTCGCCGCCGAAGTCGCAAAGACGCTGGGCCAGGCGTAAGGCCTCCGCGGTCCCCACGGGGCCGCGAGCCTGGACGCAGGGCTGACAAGGGCCGCGCGCACCGGAAATGCCCCCCACCGGGCTTCCGGGCGACGCGGCCCTCGCTTTTGCGGGTCTGATTGGCCCCTCCCCGTGCGACCGCCAGCGGACGATGGAGGGCCGGCCCACCGACTCCAGCGTTGATCCCTCGCGGAGCGGGGGATAGAAGCGGTGGCGCATGTCCTCCGACACGAAGAAGCCGCTCCCGTATCAGCGCATTCTCCTCAAGCTCTCGGGCGAGGCCCTGATGGGGGAGGGGAAGTACGGCATCCATCCGCCCACGCTGATGGGCATCGCCGAGGAAGTCATCGAGTTGGCGCAGGCCGGCGTGGAGGTCGCGCTGGTGATTGGCGGCGGCAACATCTTCCGGGGTGTCGCGGGCGCCACGGAGGGCATGGACCGCGCCAGCGCCGACTACATGGGCATGCTGGCCACCTGCATCAACTCCATGGCCATGCAGGACGCGCTGGAGAAGAAGGGGCTGCACACGCGCGTGCTGTCCGCCATCAAGATGGAGCAGATTGCCGAGCCGTACATCCGCCGGCGCGCCGTGCGCCACCTGGAGAAGGGCCGCGTGGTGATTTTCGCGGCGGGCACCGGCAACCCGTACTTCACCACCGACACCGCCGCCTCCCTGCGCGCCATGGAAATCAACGCGCAGGTCATCCTGAAGGCAACCAAGGTGGACGGGGTGTACAGCGCGGACCCGAAGAAGGACCCCACCGCACGGCGCTATCGGTCGCTGACTTACATGGACGTGTTGAAGCAGAATCTCAACGTCATGGACTCCACGGCCATCTCGCTGTGCATGGACAACAAGCTGCCCATCATCGTGTTCGACCTGACGCAGCGGGGCAACATCCGCCGCGCGGTGCTGGGTGACGGGGACATTGGTACGTTGGTGGGTGGCAGCGAGACGGTCTGGGCCTGAGTCCCGACCCACCGGCAAGCACTCAAGGAGAGAACGCAATGAGTGGAGACGTCGTCGCCGAACTGAAGGGCCGTATCGACAAGTCGCTCGAGGGCCTGCGCACGGACCTGACGAGGGTCCGCACGGGCCGCGCCAGCATCGCCATCCTGGATGGCGTCCGGGTGGACTACTACGGCACGCCGACGCCGCTGTCGGGCGTGGCCAGCGTGAACGCGCCCGAGCCCCGGCTCATCACCATCAAGCCGTGGGAGAAGAGCGTCCTCAAGGACATCGAGAAGGCGCTGCGCGAGGCGAACCTGGGCATCAACCCGATGAACGACGGCGAGATGATTCGCCTGCCCTTCCCGCCGCTCACCGAGGAGCGCCGCAAGGACATCGCCAAGCAGGTGAAGACCAAGGGCGAGGAGTTCAAGGTCACCATCCGCAACCTCCGCCGCGACGCGAACGAGGCGCTGAAGACGCAGCTGAAGGACAAGAAGATCACCGAGGACGACCACAAGCGCATCACCGAGGTCGTGCAGAAGCAGACCGACGCGGGCATCACGCAGGTGGATGAAATCGTGAAGAAGAAGGAGAAGGAGGTCATGGAGGTTTGAGGTCCTCCATCGTCCTCGCCGAGCCCTCCGCACCGGTGGCGGGCGTTCTGCGCCGCTATCTTGAATCCGCCGGTCATGAAGTGTCCTGGGTGAGCAGCGTCGACGAGGCGCTGCGCACGGTGAGGGAACGAATGCCCACCGTCCTGCTGGCGTCCGGAACGGGCGCCCTGGACGGTGAGGCGCTGTGCCGGAGCATGCGGGCCGAAGGCCTCGCCGCGCCGGTGTTGCTGTTGTATTCGCCGGACGAGGAGCAGGCGGACACGCGGGCCACCCATGCAGGCGCGGACGGGTGCCTGGTGGGGCCACTGAAGCGCCCCACCGTGTTGACGTGCGTGTCCCTGCTTGTCCAGCGCGAGGAGGCGCTGCGGCGGGTGGGTTCCGTGGGCGCACGGCCGCCGCCACCCCCGTCCGATGGGGTGTCTCACGCGGGTGGGCCCCCTCCGCTGCCGGGCGCGTTGGGCGGGCGGATGGTTCCGCCGCCGCCGCCGCTCGACGGCGTGGATGCACCTGTCGAGAGCGCGGATGCGCGGGGCATGCCCCCTCCGCCGCCGCTCGACGAAGAGGCTCCGGAAGCGGAGAGCGCGCAGGCGCGGGTGGTGCCACCGCCGCGCGAGGCGGAAGCGCCGTTCTCCGAGGGGCTCGGCGCGAAGTCCGCGTCACTGCCACCTGAGCTGGACGAAGAGCCCATCACGTCGCCGTCCTCCGAAGCGGGCAGCACGGCCCCGGATGCGGGCGCGGCGCCTGCTTCGGCCACAGCGGAGGCGCAGGCTTCCGAGGAAGACGACCTTCCACTGCTCCACGCGGAGCCAGAGGCCGACGAGCCGGAGGCCGCCGGGCCAGCGTCCGAGGACGGGCCCGAGGCCACGGAGGCCGTCGCTGCGTCAGGCGCCGGTCTCAAGCCGTCGTCCGCGCAGGCGTCTCCGCCCGAGGCCCCGGCTATCTGGGCGGCGAAACCTACGGATTCGGGTGCTGTATCGACGAGCGCGTCTGATGCCGCCACCGCGAGCCCCGCGACAGCGGCCGCCAGCGCTCAGCCTCCCTCGGTGGGTGCCCGGCACTCCGGCGCCTTCCCCGCGCTCGCTCCCACGCCTGTTCCAGGCGGCAGCCGCATCAGCCGGTCCGACGTGGCGGTGGTCGGCTCCTCTCCGGACTTCGAGTTCCTCAAGCGGCTGATGTTGATGGAGGTGAAGCGCAGCCGGCGCTACCGCTACCCCATCGCCGTGCTGCTGGTGGACATCGACAAGTTCGCGGAGAAAGCCGCGCCCCTGGCCCCCGCCGAGCGGAAGCTCGCGCTCGCCGAGGCCCTGGGACTGCTCGTGTCCGGAGTGCGCGACATCGATGTCGCCGTGCCCTTCGCGGACAGCCGCTTCGTCGTCTTCCTTCCGCACACGCCGCGCTCCGGCGCGCTGGTGGTGGGGCAGCGCCTGCGCGAGCTCATCAAGTCCCTGACGGCCTACGAGGGCGCCAGCGCCTCCGTGGGCGTCGCCGTCTCCGAGCCCCCGCCGGGCCGTGGACCCGTGGCGGGCGCCCTGTCCCAGGTCAGCTTCGGCAGCCTCCTGAAAGAGGCTGGAGAAGCCCTGCGTCGCGCTCAGGCCGCGGGTGGGGACTGGGTGGAGGCCGCGAGCGGCAGGACTCAGCCGGGATAGACGAAGTCCGCCCCGGTGATGCCGCGGACGACGTCCGCGACGAACGACATCAACTCCAGGCCCCGGCCCTTGTCGTCCTTCCAGGTGCCGGTGGCCGCGTCGTAGTCGAAGTGGATGCCCTGGCCCTGGCCCGCCACCCAGATCTGCCGCACGGCGCGCTGGGTGTTGACGATGCACTTCTCCCGCGAAGCCGCGGTGAGCGTCACCATGTCGCCGGTGCTGTCGGCTTCCAGGATGTCAGGGTCGATGGCGTCCGCCGCGGCGAGGATGCGCTTGAACGCGGCGGAGACCAACTGGCTGTAGCGAGCTTCGTCCATCATGGCCGCAATGGCCTCACTGGATGATGTCGAGCACCTGCTGACCAGGGGCGGCGTAGAACAGGAACTTGAACGCCGGTGAAGACTCCCCCTCCGCGCGCTCCAGGCCGATGACGGTGCCCGGGTTGACGGGCTTGGGGAAGGACTGCATGCCGAGCAGATGGGCCGCCAGGGCGCCCATGGACGGCTGGTGACCCACGAGGACGAGGTTCTCGTCCGCGTACTCGTTGAGCACCGGCTCCACCGCGCCCACGGGCATGTCGGGCAGCAAGCAGCGATGCACCTTCAGCGGGCCCTCGAACTTGGCGGAGATGGAGAGGATCTGCGCCGTCTGCACCGTGCGAACCAGCGGGCTGGTCAGGATGCGCCCCACGGGACCAATGCGCTCGGTCAGCGACGCGAAGTGCTGGGCGGTGCTGGTGCGGGACTTCGCGGTGAGGGCGCGTGCCTCGTCACCGAGACCCTCGGGGATCTCCGCGTCCGCATCCGCGTGCCTAACCAGGAAAAGCCTCAAATTCCCTCCACCGCTTTCGACAGAACCGCGGTTCGTACACGAGCGCGGCAGGGTTGGTCAAAGGTAATGCGGCGATTGTTCAGTGGCCGGAACAACCCCACCGTGACAGACAGAGGCGGGACGCCTCTCACCGCCCAGGTTGCCGGAGCATACATGAGGGGCTGACATGTTCCGTCTGGAGGAATGCGCGTGCGCAAGGTGCTGTGGGGACTGTGGGTGCTCGTGGCCTTCTCGGCCTGCAAGAAACCCGAGGACGCTTCCGGGCCGCCCGCTGGGGCGGTGGGCGAGCAGGCCCCCGGCGCTTCTGGTGGTGTGGTGGAGGCAGGCCCCTACACGGTGACGAAGGAGAAGCTGGACGCGTACGTGGGCTATCAGCGGCGGATGTTGGAGGTGTACGGCTCGCTCATGAAGGGCCTGCAGAACCTGGGGGCGCTGGTGGACGCCGGCACCCCGGAGGCCATGGCCGCCGCGCGCGAGGGCCTGAAGGTGGTGGAGGCCAAGGCCAAGGCGGAGGCCGAGGCGCGCCGTGAGGCACAGCTCTCCGAGGCGGACGTCAACGGCATCGCGGAGGTCGTCACCGCCGTCGTCAGCCAGCGGCAGTTGGGGCGCACGCTCCAATACGAAGAGGAGCTGAAGAAGCTGGAGGCGCTCCAGGCGAAGCTTCCGCCCGAGCAGCAACAGGGCATGGCGCCCCAGGTGGCGTCGATGCGCGCCCAGGTGGAGGCCTTCCAGACGCTGGCCGATGCCCGCCGCGACTACGGCGATGCGAACATCGACGTCGTCCTGACGCGTGAGGAAGACCTCATCCAGAACTACCAGGAGATGATTCGCGTCTTCACCGGCACACGCCGGTGAAGACGGGCCCCGCCTTCTCGCCTCAGACGCGCTTGAGGTGCGGGGCCTGCTTGAAGAGCTGCGCCAGGTAGACGTCGGCGACCTTCTCCATGACGGTGTTGCCGCGCA
Source organism: Myxococcus sp. AB056 (assembly GCF_006547365.1). NCBI lineage: Bacteria > Pseudomonadati > Myxococcota > Myxococcia > Myxococcales > Myxococcaceae > Myxococcus > Myxococcus sp. AB056. The sequence continues at coordinate 10,303 of NZ_VHLB01000010.1, forward strand.
GGCGCTGCCGGAGGTTGACGAAGTCCACCTGGTCCAGCCGCTGGTCCTGGTTGTAGCAGGAGAACACCCACGTCTCCTTGCCCGTCACCGGGTCCACGTGCCGCTGGAGGCACTGGGCGCAGATTTCCTTCATCATGCACTGCATCGGCGAGTTGATGGAGCCGATGGCCTCGTGTCCCGGCTTGAGGTGCGGCTGGAGCACGCCGTGCCGCGCCTCGGCCACCGCGCGCATCATTCCGTCCGAGCCGATGGCGATGATGCGGTCCACGTCCGCCAGGGAGATGACGGGGGCGGGGCCCAGCTTGCCCTCCGCGTAGGCCACCATCGCCTGCACCACGTTGCCCCGGAACGCCGCGTCCTGCGGCCGGCGCGCCTCAATCGTGTCCCCGGTGTCCACGGACCACACAATCTGGTCCGTGCCGGCCTCGATTTCGTCGTGCTTGAAGGAGTCCGACTTTTGCCGGTAGCCGGCGAAGTACACGACGCGGCAGCCGGCCGCCTTGAGCGAGCGGGCGATGGAGAAGAGCACCGCGTTGCCCAGACCGCCGCCCACGAGCACCACCGTCTCGTTGTGGCCAATCTCCGTGGGCGCGCCGGTGGGGCCCATGAGCACCACGGGCTCACCGGGCTTGAGCGCGGCGCACAGGCGCGAGGACGAGCCCATCTCCAGCACGATGGTGCCCATCAGCCCCTTCTCCTTGTCCACCCAGGCACCGGTGAGGGCCAGGCCCTCCATGGTGAGGCGCACGCCGTCCACCACGGGCGCGTTCCGCTCGAAGTTCTGCAGCCGGTAGAACTGGCCGGGGGAGAAGTGGCTGGCCGCGAAGGGCGCGCGCACCACCACCTCGACGATGGTCGGCGTCAGCCGGTTGACGGCCACCACGGTGGCGGTGAACGCCTCGTCCAGCCTGGCGAAGTGCGCGGCGCGCCGCGCGTCACGTGCCGCCTGGGCCACCTCGTCGGTGAAGTCGAGCGCGGCCACTTCCTTGGCGTACAGCCGCGCCACCTGCGGGTGGCCGTCCTTCGCGCTGGCCATGGCCTTCACCACGTTGCCCGCATAGGTCGGGTGGTTGTCGCCGTAGAAGGAGATGAAGCGGCCGTCCTTCTGGTAGGACGTGAAGAACCCCGTCTTCGCGGCCGGGTCTTCCTTCGCCTTCACGGGCGCCAGCGAGAAGCCGTCTGCCGTGTCCACCAGCTCGTGGCTCTGGAAGTACTCGCCGCGCGCGTCGAGCTGGAAGGTGCCCGGGTATTCCTTCTCGTACGTGACGTTGGGGGACGTGCCGGCGGCGACGCACACCGTGCGCGCGGGCAGCTCGAAGAACTGGCCGCTGCCCTTGAGCTTGCCGTCCACCGTCACCATGCGCTCGAAGCGCAGCGCGCGCACCGCGCCGGAGGCGTCCGGCAGGGCCTCCACCGGGCTCATGCGCTCGATGAAGCGGATGCCTTCCTCCAGCGCCTTCGTCACTTCCTCATGGTTGAGGCGGTAGGCGGGGGACTCGGTGAGGCTGCGGCGGTAGACGAGGCTGACGCCGCCCCACGCGCGCACCAGCTTGATGAAGTCCGGGTCGCGGCCCAGGGCCTTCGCCTTCTGGCGCTCCTCGCGCACGGCGCGGCCATGCTCCAGGAACGTCTGGTAGGTGGCGCGCTCCTCCGCGTCGAGGCGGGCCAGCACGGCCTCCTCGCCCACCTGGGACACCAGCTTCTCGTGGCGGGCGAGCGCCTTCTCCACCTGCACCGGGTAGTACGCCATCAGCTCCGTGGCGGTGTCGATGCCGGTGAGGCCACCGCCGATGACGATGGCGGGCAGCTGCACCTGGAGGTTCGCCAGCGAGTCCTTCTTGAACGCGCCGGTGAGCTGGAGCGCCATCAGGAAGTCACTGGCCTTGCGGATGCCCCGGATGAGGTTGTTCTTCATCCCGATGATGGTCGGGCGGCCCGCGCCAGCGGCGATGGCGATGTGGTCGAAGCCCAGCGCCCACGCGTCCTCCACCGTGAGGGTGCCACCGAAGCGCACGCCGCCGTGGATGCGGAAGCTCTCCCGGCGCGCCAGCGTGAGGTGGATGAGCGTGAGGAAGTTCTTGTCCCAGCGCACGGTGATTCCGTACTCGGACACGCCGCCAAAGCCCTCCAGGATGCGCTCGTCCAACTCGCTGGTGAGCGCGGACCAGTCGCGGATGGGCTGGAGCGAGTGGCCATTGCGGCCCACGAGCGCGTCGGGGAAGGGCTCGATCTTGAGGCCGTCCACGCCGGTGACGCCGAAGCCCTCGTTGAGGAGGTAGTGCGACAGCGTGTAGCCGGCGGGACCCAGCCCCACCACCAGCACGTTGCGGCCCACGTAGGGCAGCGCGTACGGGCGGCGGACGTTGAGCGGGTTCCACCGCGTGAGCAGGCCGTAGATTTCGAAGCCCCACGGCAGGTTCAGCACGTCCGTGAGCGTGGCTGTCTCCGCCAGGGGGATGTTCACCGGCTCCTGCTTCTGGAAGATGCAGGCCTTCATGCAGTCATTGCAGATGCGGTGGCCGGTGCCCGGGCACATCGGGTTGTCGAGCGTCACCATGGCCAGCGCGGCCACGGAGTTGCCTTCACGCTTGAGCAGGTGCGCCTCGGAGATGCGCTCATCGAGTGGGCACCCGTTGAGGGGGATGCCCAGCGGGTTCTTCTTGTAGTGGTGCCCCTCGGCCACCGGGTCCTTGGCGGGGAAGCCCTTGGTGCACGAGTCCTTCTGCCGCTCGTGGCAGAGCACGCAGTAGTCCACCTCGTTCATCACGTCGCGCGAGGTGCCCCGGCGGTCGGTGAGCTTGAAGCCGTCGCGGTGGCGGAGGTGGTGCTCCAGGCCCTCGGTGGCCTCGGGCAGCTCGTTGTCCGGACGCTGGAGCTGGACGAGCTGGTCGAACACCAGCGGCTTGGGAATCCGGTGGGTGGGCCAGGCGTGGAAGAGGTCCTTCGTCTCCGGATGCAGCGCCCGCGCGTACGTCCAACGGTCCGCCAGCGACAGCAGCGCGCGCACGGACTGGAGCTCCGCGGCGTCATCGCCCTGCGTGACGAGGCTGGAGCCGAAGGCGTCCTTGCCCTCGGGCGTGGACAGCAGCACCTCGCGCAGCGCGGACCAGCGGGCGCGCAGGGCCTCCGCCTCGCCCTGGCGCTCGGCGGGCAGCGCGTTGGAGAACAGGCGCTCCAGGTCCATCAGCGAGAGGACGGATTCCGCCAGGCCCCGCTCCAGGTCCCCGGTGGCCAGCGCCTCCGGGAAGCCCAGCTGGAGCATCAGCCGCATGCGCGCGTCCAGCGAGGGGAACTCCGCCAGCGCCGGGCGGTCCGCGGCGCCCTTCTTGAAGACGCGGCGGGTGATGAACTCGCGCTTGAAGTCGAAGAGGGGCAGCTCGCCCTTGAGGCGGCCAGACAGGCGCTCCAGCTCCTGCTCCACTCGGAAGAGGCGCGTGACGAAGCGCGACACGTGGCGCGACACGCGGACGAGCAGGTCCGACTCCGCGGCGCCGCTGACGCTCGTGCCGCCAGAATTGCGGTACGCGTCGAAAGCCTGGAAGAGCTCGGGCTCATCCTCGGTGAGCTGTGCGTCGAAGCGCTCCGCCAACCGGCGCAGACCAGCGGGGCGATACAGGTCCTCGAAGACAAAGCCCGGCAGGCCCAGGGTCAGAGGAGGGGTGGGGTCGGAGGGCAGGTCAGTCAAGGCGCGCATGTCACGAACAGTGTGGGAGGAACCTGGAGAAACGGCTTCCAAGCGGGACCTATTTCGCGGTGTGCCGTCCGGAAATCAAGCGGGCTTGTCACTGGAGGTGAGGGCCCGCGTCGCCGTGCAGGCAGGGCAGGGCTGCACGCCTACACAGTGACGCTCCTGCCTACCGCTGGGCGTGTGGCTCGCCTTCGGGCAACGCGTCACGGTGGGTAGGCAGGGACACATGCTCCAATCGCCGACGCAGCTGCAGCACCCCCCAGAACATGCGCGCCGCGTCGAGCCCTGGGATGACCTTGGAACCTCCGAAGTCTTCCCAGTCGATGGGGACCTCCAGGAAGCGCGCGCCCTGGCGCTTCAGCAGCACCAGCAACTCCACGTCCAGCAGCCAGCGCTGCTCCTGAAGGACGTCCAGGAGCGGCCGCAGGATGTCCGCGCGGACGAACTTCACCCCGCACTGCGTGTCGTAGAAGTGGAGTTTGAAGTTCGCATCCGTGAGCGTGGCGAAGATGCGGCCCTGCAGGTGGCGGTGGAGGCTGCGCACGACGCGGCGTCCGGCCATGAGGATGCGTGAGCCGGCCAGGACGTCCAGGTTCTGCGCCAGCTCCGAAGCGCTCAGCGTCACCAGCCGGTGAAACTCCTCGGCGCTGATGGCGCCATCCGCGTCCAGGAAGGCCAGCCACGTGACGCCCGCTGACGCGTGACGCCAGCCGAGCCGGATGGCAGAGCCCTTTCCCTGGTTGCGAGGCGCCGCCACGTAGGTGAACTGGTGCCGCGCCCCCGCGGTGGCGAGGCGAGTCTGGGCCGCCTCTACGCTGGCGCGCTGGAGTTCGGCCTGCTTGGGCGCGCTGCCGTCGTCGACGACGACGAACTCCACCGGCGGGGCGCTCCGCTCGAGGAACACGCGCGTGAGCTCCGCGACGAAGCGAGGCAGTCGCTCGCCCTCGTTGAAGGCGGGGATGACGACGCTGACGAAGGGCGCATGCACGTTTTCGATTGAGCACAGGTGCAGATGGGCCGTCAATGCAAGGTGTCGGTCTGTTCAGGAGGTCCGGGGCAGGCGCCGTGCCCCTCCTCAGGGGGGCTTCACCGGGACTTCTTGTTGCGGCGCTTCTTCTGTCCGGAGGCGTTCCGGCGTGGCGAAGCCTCCGCTGAGGACTGGGCAGGCGCAGAAGGCGCGGCCTTCTTCGCACGGGCCGTCTTGCTGGTGACCGGCTCGCCCGCGGCCGGCGCACGAGGCGCCGAGGTCGAATCCACGTCCGTAGAAGCCGCGCTCACCGGCTGCTTCGGCCGAGCTGGCTGTCGTGACTGGGCCTTGGGGGCACGCGGCTTGGGCAGCACGGTGTCTACACCTGGAGCCGTCGTGGAGACCGGCGCGGTCGGCGGCTGCGCCACGGCGGACGGCGCCGCTTCGTGCTCGCGTCGCTGTGCGAGCGCTTGCCGCGGCACCGCTGCATCGGAAACCGCGGGGACTGACCTCGCCCGGAGTGCCTCCACCTCGCGGCGCAGACGGAGCACCTCGGCGGACAGCTGCGCGTAGGAGTCGCGCACGTGTCCGTTGAACACGCGCTGCCTGCCGAGCGTTTCGTTGATGAACACCTGGCACGACTTGCGGAATGCCCACTTGGCCAGCAGGACGACTTGTCCCACGCCACCCCGGTGGGTGTGCAGGGGGAGGGCGCGCGTGGCGTCCGCGTACTCCTCCAGCGCATGCAGGTTGAAGGTCAGCGGCTCCACCCGGGGCTCCACGCCTTCGGGCGGCAGCTCCACTTCCTCGGAGGTGGGGAGGCCGCGCGTGCGCAGGCGCTCCTCGATGCGGGCTATCAGCTCCCGCGCGGGGATGTCCCGTCCCAGTAACTTCATCAGCGCTTCTCCTCGAGGATGCGTTGCATTTCTTCCCGGTAGGCAGCCACCACCTGCGGCCAGCCCTGCTTCTTCACGTACGCCAAGCCCCGCTTGCCCATGGGCCCACGCTCCGAGCCCACCTCGCGCAGGCCCTGGATGAACGACTCCAGGTCCGTGTACGCGCGGCCCGCGCCGCTGCGCTCCACCTGTCCCACCAGCACGTCCGAGCGCCCGTTCACGAGCACGGGCGTGCCCTGGGCGAAGGACTCCAGCGTCAGCAGCGACAGGCTCTCGTAGCGGGACGGCACCACCACCGCCAACGCCCCCGCCAGCGCGTCGTGTTTGTCCTGCTCGTCGATGCGGCCCAGATAGCGCACGCCCTCGCCGGACAGCTCCATGTTGGTGTCGCCCGCGAGCACCAGGTCCGGCGCGTCCTCGAAGCGGTTCTTCAGGGCCTGGTGGTATTCGAGCAGCTCGGGCACGCCTTTGCCCGGCTCCTGACGGCCGATGTAGAGCAGGTAGTGCCGGTGGATGCCGTGCTTCTCCTTGAAGCGCGCGCCATCCGCCCGAGGCCGATCCACGCCCACGCCCACCACGCGCGTGGGGGCGTGATTCGGGAAGTACTTCTCGATGAGCGTGTGCTCCTCCGGCGTGAGGCAGAGCAGGGCGCGCGGGCGTTCGAAGACGTCCCGATACACACCGAAGCGGACGGGGGCCTCATCATGCGTGGTGGGCACCAGCAGGGCCCGGTCCGCCACCAGCGGCAGTCCCCACACCGTGGGCGCGTAGAGGTAGGTGAAGAAGAGATAGCCGTCGTAGGCGTCGCGCTCGGTGGCCAGGTGGTGCAGCAGGCCGGGGCACATGGGGCCCTGCTCGGCCACCCACTGCTCTTCGCGCAGCCGCTCGTTGCTCTTGTCGAACACCTGCCGCGATAGGCCGTTGAAGCCTCGGATGTTACGCACCCGCGTGGACGGGAAGCGCAACACCTTGATGCCGTCCACGACGTCGGGGCCGGGCGGAAACGCGTTGTCCCACACGAGGTGGTTCTTCGCGCAGGTCGTCAGCACGGTGAGGTCCCAGTGCGGAGCCAGGTGCTCGGCCATCTGCGCGGCGAGCTTCTCCGCGCCGCCCGTCACCTCGCCGTAGCGCTGCACCACCATCGCCACCCGGGGACGCGCAGGAATCTTCCGGGGCTTCGTGGGCGCGGGGCGAGGGAGCACCGTCTCCAGTGCCTTCGTGAAGGCGGTCTGCACGGAAGGCGCGGAGAAGTGCTCCAACCGCCGCGTCTGTCCAGCGATGACGGGCCCGCGCAGGGAGAGGTCCTCGCTCAGGTCCACCGCCAGCTCCGCGAGGAAGGCGAAGCGCTTCTGGTCGAAGGCCACGCCCGCGCCGCCCAGGGTCTCCGGCACCGCGGCGGCCGCGTAGGCCAGCACGGGCACCTCGGCGGCCATGGCCTCGATGAGGGGGACGCCGAAGCCCTCATGCTCGCTCATGGAGACGAAGACGGAAGCGGAGCGGTACGCGGCCACGAGCTGCGCGTGGCTCAGGCGTCCCAGGAAGCTCACGCCGCGCAGGCCGCGCGCCTCGCGCTGGAGCATGCGGAAGTACCGGCTGCCGGGCTCGTAGCCGCCCACCATCAACAAGCGGGCCTGGGGGCGCAGCCGCAGGACTTCACGGTGGAGCGCGAGCAGGTCCTCGAAGCGCTTGTGCGGCATGACCCGGCTCACGCCGAGCAGCACGGGGCCTGGACCTTCGAGCCGCTGGAGCATCTTCGCGTCCGCGCTGGCGCGGGAGAATCGCTCCGGTTCGATGAAGAGGGGCACCGTGTGGACGTTGCGGTAACCCGCGACACGCAGCTCGGCGGCGTTGAAGTCCGACACGCCGATGGCCACATCCGCGAAGGGGGCCATCGCGGCGAGCTGGGCCCGTCCCGCCACCAGCGCGTCCGCCAGCGGCAGCCCTTCATAGAAACGTGCGGGGCTGATGTTGTGGAAGACGATGCCGCGCCGGCAGGGCAGGTGCATCAGCCGGCTGCTGAGCGGGGAGGCGATGCCATGGTGGTAGAGGACCAGGTCACCGGGCTCGGGACGCAGCGCGGACGCGGGGCTGGCCAGCCCTTCGAGTCCCGGGCCCACCTCGTCCGCATACAGCGCGCCCGCGTGCCCCATGCGGCGCAGCAGGAGCTGCAGGTGCAGCGCGGCCTGCCCGGTGGCGTCGCCGGGGACAAAGCTCGGTATCAACTGGTGGATCGCCATGTGGGCCCTGCCTATCACACGCACGTGCTATGAGGCGCACCGTGTCCATGGGACCTATCGCCTTCGACGCGACACTCTGGGACGAGCCGACCACCGGCATCGGCCTGTACACCCGTTGCCTGGCCTCCGCCCTCGAGGCGCTCGGCGTCCAGCTCACCCGCGTAGGGGCTCAGTCATCCGGCGAGGCCCCTCGCGCGAAGGCAGGGCGCACCGCCTGGACGCTGGGCGGCTTGCCGCGCGTGCTCCAGCGCTCGGACGCGCTGCTGTACCACGCACACGGTAACTTCAACCTGCCCCTCATCCGCGCTCCCGGCATGAAGTACGTGCTGACGGTGCACGATTTGATTCCGCTGTTGATGCCGGAGACGGTGTCGGTCGCGTTCCGCTGGCAGTTCCGGCTGTGGTTGTCGCGCAGCCTGATGGTGGCGGACCAGGTGGTGTGCGTGAGCGAGCGCACGCGACAGGACCTGCTGGCCCGTTATCCGGAAGTGGAGTCGCGCACGGTGGTGGTGCCCAATGGCGTGGACCACGTCCATGCGCCAGTCCTGGACGACACCAGCAAGGACTTCCTGCGCGCGCTCTCATTGCCGAAGGAGTACGTGCTCTACGCGGGCTCGCTCGACGTGCGGAAGAACGTGGACCTGGTGCTGGACGCGTTGGAGCGGCTGCGACTGCGGGGGCGGCCTGCTTCGTTGGTGCTGGCGGGACAGAGCTGGTTCGGCGCGGGGCGGGTGGAGGCGCGCATCTCGCGGCTGCGCTCGGAGGGGTTCGAGGTGCGCTCGCTCGGCTATCAGTCCGACGCCGTGTTCTATGAGCTGATGCGCCGCGCTGCCGTGTTCGTGTTCCCCTCCCGTTATGAGGGGTTCGGGCTGCCGCCGCTGGAGGCGATGCGGCTGGGGACACCCACCATCGTCTCCACCGCGGGCTCGCTGCCGGAGGTCTGCGGCGACGCCGCGCTGAGCGTGGGGCCCGACGACGCGAACGGGCTCGCGAGGGCGCTGGACCGGCTGCTCCACTCGCCGGAGGAACGGCGGGCGCTCGCGGAGCGTGGAAAGGCGCAGGCCGCGAAGTTCACCTGGAAGCGGACCGCCGAGGGTACCTTGGCGGCGTACGAGGCCGCGCTGCGGCGATAAGGAGACGTATGCGAAAGCTCGTCTGGAGTGGGGTGATGCTGTGCGGACTGCTCGCGGGCTGTGCGAGCCGGCAGGAGACAGGCGCTGCTCCGGCGGAGCCGCCACCCGCCGAGGCCGAAGCCAGCGCAGAGGCGACGGCCCCGGCCCCTGAAGACACGCAGGCCACCGAGATTCCGCCTGCCGAGGAAGGTGAGGCGAAAGCGGACGTCCAGCCCCTGGTGGTGACGCCCAATCCCGAGCCGAAGGACCCCATCAATGTCCGAAGCGCCACGGTGGACGGTGGCATCCTGACGCTGGCCGTGATGCATGGCGGAGGTTGCGCCGAGCACACGTACTCGCTGGCCTGGGATGGGAACCTCCAGCAGGGCGCGGATGGCACGCCCGTGGCGAACCTGGTGCTGGTGCACGATGGGAACAACGACCGGTGCAAGGCGCTCCTGCGGGCCAGTCCTCGCTTTGACGTGTCCTCGGTTTCACAGCGCTTCGGGGCGCAGTTCGGGAAGTCCTCGGGCACGGTGAACCTGGTCCTGTCGGACCAGGCTCAAGTGCGCTACGACTTCTGAGCCCTACGACTCAGCGGGGGACGCCTCGGTGACGCCCTCCGCCAGCAGGTCCTCGCGCAGCTTCGTGAGGACCTTGCCCAGCAGGTTCAGTCCTCGCCACTTTGCGGGGTGATGGATGCGCGGGTCCTCCTCATCCAACCCCACACCCCAGATGCGATCCACGGGGCTGGCTTCCACCAACGCTGTGCCCGCGGTGGCCAGGAGTGCCTTCAACAGCTCCGGGCTCTGGGTGAACTTCGCGCGGTTGCCCTCGTAGACGATGCGCTCACGCGCCTTCTCCCAGCGCGCGTTGTCGAAATCGCGGACCTTGCGGCCCAGGGCCTTGTGCGTCTTGGGCGACTTCGATGACAGGATGCTCGCCAGCGCCTCTTTGTCACCGAAGAGCCGCGCCTTGCCTGCCATCATGTACTGCTCCGCGCACACGTAGCGCACGCCGTCCACGGCGAAGTCGGAAGGGTGCCACTGGGAGAAAGGGGAGTGCGCCTGCCAGAAGAAGGTGAACCGCTGCTGTCCTGCTTCGCTCATGGGCGACCTCGGAAATGGTGTTGATTGTACACGAACGTTGATGGCCCGGTGGCCTGACAAACGTCGCTACACTGCCCACCTTCATGACGCTCTCCGACGCCCTGGTCCTGCTGGAACGCTGCTTCACCGGGCTTGCGGAAGGCGCCCCCCGGCTCCGCGAGCAGGAAGACGCCCGCTTCGCCCTCCGCCCCAGTGCCGTGTGGCTGGAGTACCGCTGGTACGTCCATGAGCGGGGGATGGCGGAGGTCTTCCTCAAGTGGCCCCGTGCCTCCACCGAGCAGAGCGCCGCGGCCGAGGCCACGGTGCTTCGCGTCCATCTGCTCGGCGTGTCATCCGCGCTTTCCCAACGTGCGGGGCAACTGCTCGTGGGAGGCACGCCGTCGAGAGATCGCATCATGGACCTCTTCGGCGATGACGGCGTGCGCCGGGAGTGCGTCTGCCTGGGCCGGACGAACGTCACCGTGGAGCACTGGGAGCCGCAGCCCGGCCCACGCCCGTTGCTGGATGATGCGCGCTTCACCTCGCTGGCCGAGGTGCTGGAGGCGCCGGACTCCACGCCCGAGGCGCGTCACGAGGCGGTGCAGCGGCTGGCTGACGAGCGAAGCCCTCGCGTCGTGGCGGTGCTGCTCGCGCTGGTGGCGCGCAATCACTCGCTGATGGCGCTGCGGGTGTTGTCGGAGTGGGGCGTGGTGGGGGCACGCGAGGCGCTTCAGCGGGACCTGGCCCAGGTGCGGCCAGACAATCCGGCGGACCTGTGGACCCTCACGGCGTTGGAGCGGCGGCTTCAGGCCTGGGCGGCGCTTCAGTGAACGGGGACGCCTGACGCGTCGCCTCGTCACGGGCCGTCCACTTCGGAATCGCGGGCCCACGACGCCAGTCCCATCGAAGCTGGCGCGGCAGCGGTGGCCCAGCCGAGCTTCCGACGCGCGCGCATCCTTGGGGACACGCGCGCGCCTTCGCTTGCTCACGCCGCGCCGGGCACGCGGGGGCCGAGCACATCGCGCAGCGCGTCCGCCACGGTCAGCTTCGGGGCCCAACCCAGCGCCTTCAGCTTGTCGGGAGCGCCGACGAGGCTGGGGATGTCGGAGGGCCGCAGGCGCGCAGGGTCCAGCTCGATGCGCGCGTTGACCCCCGCCAGCGACAGCATCTCCTCCAGCAGGCTGCGGATGGTGCGGCCCTCACCGCTGCCGATGTTGTACGCCTGCCCCGGCTCACCCTTGTCGAGCAGCAGCCGGTAGGCCTCCACCACGTCGCGAACGTGGGAGAAGTCGCGCACCGCATCCAGGTTGCCCGTGCGCAGCACCGGGTCCACCGTGCCCAGCCCGATGGCGCGAATCTGCGCCGCGAACGAGGGCACCACGAAGGTGGGGTCCTGCCCCGCGCCCAGGTGGTTGAAGGGCCGCGCCATGACGACCTCCAGCCCGTAGCTGCGGTGGAACTGCACCGCGGCCAGCTCCGCTGCGGACTTGGAGGCCGCGTAGGGGCTCAGGGGCACCGCGGGGGTGTCCTCGGTGGCGCGCGTGCCTTCGGGCACCGGGCCGTACACCTCGCCGGAGCCCACCAGCACCACACGCGCCTTCGGGACGCTCTCGCGCACCGCGGTGAGCAGGTGCACCACGCCCATGGTGTTCACCGCGAACACCCGGGACGGGTTGTGGTGGCTCTTCGCGACCGAGCTGAAGCCCGCCAGATGAATGATGCCCTCGGGCTTCACCTCGGCCACCGCCGCCTTCACCGAGGCTTCGTTGGCCACGTCGAAGTGCAGGGCGTTGCTGTTGATGCCCTCACCGCGCGGCCCGTGGGCCTCCACCACCTCGTCGCCGGCGGCGCGCAGCAGGGCGCACAAGTGCCGGCCGACGAAGCCATCCGCGCCTGTTACCAGAATGCGCATCTACCGCTGCCCCGCCTTCACGCGCTCCAGGTCCGCGTCCACCATCATCTCCACCAGCTCCTTGAAGCGGACCTTGGGCTCCCAGCCCAGCTTCGTCTTCGCCTTGGCCGGGTCACCGATGAGCAGGTCCACCTCGGCGGGGCGCACGAAGGCCGGGTCGATGAAGACGTGCTTCTCCCAGTCCAGCCCCACGCGCGCGAAGGCAATCTCCACCAGTTCGCGCACGGTGTGCGTCTCGTTGGTGGCCACCACGTAGTCCTCGGCCTGCGGCTGCTGGAGCATCCGCCACATGGCGTCCACGTAGTCGCCCGCGAAGCCCCAGTCGCGCTTGGCGTCCAGGTTGCCCATGGGCAGCTTCTCCTGGAGGCCCAGCTTGATGCGCGCCACGTTGTACGTGACTTTGCGCGTGACGAACTCCAGGCCCCGGCGCGGCGACTCGTGATTGAAGAGGATGCCGCTCACCGCGAACAGGTTGAAGGACTCGCGGTAGTTCACCGTGATGTGGTGGCCGTAGGCCTTGGCCACACCGTACGGGCTGCGCGGATAGAAGGGCGTGTCCTCCGTCTGCGGAACCTCCAGCACCTTGCCGAACATCTCGCTGGACGACGCCTGGTAGAAGCGCGCCTCCGGGCGGGTGTGGCGGATGGCTTCCAGCATCTTCGTCACGCCCAGCGCGGTGAACTCACCCGTGAGCACCGGCTGGTTCCAACTGGTGGGCACGAAGGACTGCGCCGCCAGGTTGTAGACCTCGTCGGGCTTCGTCAGGTTGAGCAACGCCGCGAGCGAGAACTGGTCCAGCAAGTCGCCCTGGTGGAGCTGAATCTTCCCGTGCAGGTGCTGGATGCGCTCGAACTTCTCCTCCGACGAGCGGCGCACCATGCCGTGCACCTCGTAGCCCTTCGAAAGGAGCAGCTCCGCGAGATAGCTGCCGTCCTGCCCCGTGATGCCCGTAATGAGTGCGCGCTTGGTCGCCATGTTCTTTTCTGTGTTGGCTGGAAGACGCACTTTCTAGCCGACGCTGTCACCCATCGCCAACCGTTCCCGGCCGCTTCCTACTTGAAAGCCTGACGCCTCGTGCCAAGTTAGGGCGCTCACATTGCTCAGTCTGGAGGCGGTCATGCGCAACCCAACCCCCCTGGCCCTGGCGGCGCTGCTCCTGGGCACTCCGGTGTCCGCGCAGGTCGCCGTGTCGCCGACAGCGCAGTCCGAGCCCGCCCCGTCCATCACCGGCGGGGTGCTCCAGGACGTGGCGCTCTGGGTGAGCCCCGGCGCCCCCAGCAGCAGCTTGTTTCTCACCGCCTACAACAGCCCCAACTCGGGCCTCGTCACCTTCGGCCTGGGGGGCGAGCAGTTGGATGCGGAGCTCGCGGATGGCGCGATGTTGGCCGTGGCCGTGCGGGACGGCTTCCCGCTGTCCGGGGTGCAGCAGACCCTGGTGGTGACGGCCAGCATCAACTTCAACGGGCTGGCGGCCTACACGGTGGACCCTGACCGCGCGGACCGGGTGATGCGGATTGGCGCGGCGGGCTTCCTGACGGGGACGGAGTTCTCCGCCGTGGCGCTCTATCAAAACGAGGACTCGGGCCGGTTCTATGTGTTCGCTGGCACGTCCACGGGTGTGCTCCAGCAGTACGAACTGGACGGAGACACGGGGCGCGTGACGGCCACCCTGGTTCGTACGCTCACCACGACGGGGCCCATCGCGGGCCTGGCCGTGGACGAGGCGTCCGACTCCCTGTTCGTCACCCAGCAGGGGCAGGGCCTGTGGCGCTATCCGGCGGCCGCGGACGCGGACGTCACCGGACAGCAACTCTCCATCCAGGGCTCGGGCGAGCTCTCCGCCAATGTGGGCCGGGTCGCGCTGTACCGCGCGCGCAATGGCGAAGGGTACATCCTGGTCGCGGACACGGGCGCGGATGCGTTCGCCGTCTATGAGCGGCGCGCGAGGACCCTCGTGGGCTCGTTCCGCCTGGCGGACGCGGATGGGGGCGTCATCCGGGCGAATGACCCAGTGGCCCTCGCCGTCACCGCGTCGTCGCTGGGCACGGCCTATCCCGACGGGCTCTTCGTGGGCAGTGACGCGTTCTCCAACCCGCAGCGCTTCCTGTACGCGCGCTGGCCGGCGGTCGCCGAGGCCTTCGACCCCGCGCTGCGAATCGACACGCGGTTCGATTCGGACGGGGGCACGGACGGTGGCCTGGGGGACGGAGGTGGCTCCGGTGGTCCGGGGCCCGCGCCAGGCCCGGGCAATCGTCCCGACGAGTCGGGCTGCTCGTGTGCTTCGGCCTCCGTGCCGGCCACCGCTGCGTTCGCGTTGCTCGCTTTGGTGCGGGTGGGGCGTCGCCGTCGCGACTGAAGCGCGTTGCCAGCGGGCGCGCGCCGCGCTGAAGTGCGCGCCCTCATGCGTTTCTTTCGACTCATCGCCCTCGCGTTGGCGTTCGGGGCCACCACCGCGTGCTCCGGCATCTGGACCCGCGGCGCGCCGCCGGAGCCCATCCGCATCACCCTGGTGGGCATCAACGACTTCCACGGACAGGTGGAGCCTCATCGCACGCCACTGAAGGACGGCCAGGTGGTGGAGGAGGGCGGCGCCGCCACGCTCGCGGCCTACGTGGCGCGGCTGCGCGCGGCCAACCCGGGCGGCGTGGTGCTGTTGGACGCGGGCGACATGTTCCAGGGCACGTTGCCTTCCAACCTCACGGAAGGGGCCGTCGTCATCGACGTGTACAACCACCTGGGGGTGGACGCGGCCGCCATTGGCAACCACGAGTTCGACTATGGCCCCGTGGGGCCGGGTTCCATGGCGCTGCGGCCCGGGGATGACGCGCTGGGTGCGCTCAAGGCACGCATCGGCCAGGCGCGCTTCCCCATGTTGTCGGCGAACCTCCGTGACGCTTCCACCGGCGCGCGCCCCGCCTGGACGGGCAATGACGGCACGTACCTGATGAAGGTCAAGGGCGTGAAGGTGGGCATCATCGGGCTCTCCACGGAGGACACCCCTAAGGTCACCAATCCCGCCAACGTGTCGTCCCTGCGCTTCCTGCCCCTGGCGCCCGCCGCGCTGGAAGCGTCCCGTTCCCTGCGCGCGCGCGGCGCGGAGGTGGTGGTGGTGGTGGCGCATGCGGGAGGCAAGTGCGCGGACTTGAGCAACCCCCGCGACACGTCGAGCTGCGACGAGGGCGACGCGGAGATTCTGTCGATGCTGAAGCTCCTGCCGCCAGGCACGGTCGACGCCATCGTCGCGGGACACACCCACCAGACGATGGGCCACTTCTTCGCCCAGGTGCCCATCATCGAGACGACGGGGCTGGCGCGCTCCCTGGGCGTGGTGGAGCTGTTCGTGGACCCGGACAGTCGCCGCATCCTGCCCGAGCGCACGCGCATCCAGGCCGCCATTCCCCTCTGTGCGAAGGTGGACGCCACCCAGGGAACGTGTGACGGCCGCCGCCTGCGGAACGAGCCCCAGGTGCGCCTGGAGCCCGCGTCGTTCATGGCGGAGCCGGTGGTGCCGGACGCGCAGGTGGCGCCGCTGCTGGCGCCAGCGCTGGAGCTGGCACGGGAGGCGCAGAATCGCCAGTTGGGGCTCGTGGCGGCCACGCCCCTGGCCCGCGGCTACACGGAGGAGGGCGTGCTGGGCAATCTGGTGGCGGACGTGCTGCGTGCGTCGGCCAACGCGGACGTGGGGCTGATGAACCCGGGCGGCGTCCGCGCGGACCTGGCCGCGGGGCCGCTCACCTTCGGTCAGGTGTTCGAGGTGCTGCCCTTCGACAACACGGTGGCCGTGGCCACCCTGACGGGCCCCGAGCTGTCGCGGTTGCTGCACCTGGCCTATGGCAACGACATGGGCTCCGTCTTCGCCGTCTCCGGCCTCGAGGTGACGCTGGAGCGCTGCCCGGGGCCTGGGAGGTTCTCGGGAGTGGCCCTCGCCGGCGGTCAGCCGCTCGTCCTCGACTCCCGCAAGATGTACCAGGTAGCCCTCCCGGACTTTCTGGCGCGAGGCGGTGACGGGCTGGAGCCCCTCTTGAGCACCGTGCCACCGGAGCGCATCGAGATGACCCCTGTCGACGGGCTCGACTTGCGCGAAGCGCTCGTCGCCTACGGGAAAGCCCGGGGCGGCACGCTGGAGGCCCCCGACCTGGGACGTGTCCGCTACACGGGTGTAGCAGAGTGTCAGCAGGAGGCGCGCTGAGCGCGTCCCGGCTGAAAATTCGGACGACGGCTGATCCGCTGAGGGTGAACGAAAGGACTCACCCCAGGGGAAGGACACAGAAATCGCGCCGGGGGCCGATTTTTCGGCCTGGGATCAGTTTCCAACGGGAAGCGGAGGTCCTACTCTAGTCCCTGCGAGTGTCCACTCCGAGGTGGCCCAGGGCCTGCGTGGGTGGACTCCCGTGAGCTGGAGGAACCGACATGCTCTACAAAGTGACCCCGATGATGGCGCCGCCTGCGCCTGAGAAGGCGAAGCAGCGTGAACCGGGGCAGGGCCAGCCGCGCAAGCGTCGCAAGTCCGCCGTCTACGACGCGGATGGCCAAGAGGTGCTCATCTCGCTGATGTGCATCAAGTGCAAGACACTGAAGCCGCTGGCGCAGTTCGGCCTGCGGAAGATGGCGGATGGCGCCATCCGGAATCAGCCCTGGTGCCGCACGTGTCGCTCGGGCGCCGGCAGCAAGAAGCCCAAGGCGGGCAAGGACGCCGCCGCCGCGCCGGTGGAAGAGGCGGCCCCGGTGCTCCAGGTCGTGCCGGCCGCGGCGAGCCCCGAAGCGGGTGAATCCCCCGCCGAGCCTGTCGCCGCCGCGCAGGGCTGAGCCACCGTCACTGTCCCAGCTCCCGGGGGCTGGACCTTCCAGGTCCAACTCCCGCGGGAGCATTCCTTCCAGTCCTACGACAGCCGCAGACCGGCGGGGAGCGTATCCCCGAGCGCGCGAGCCTCGTCCGCGGCTTCCAGCGCCACGACTTCGCGCACCATTCGCACCCAGGTCTCGGAGGCCTTCGCCGCCAGCAGGGCCTGGGCCGTGCGCTCGCGCAGGTCCGGGTCCAGATCGCGCGTGCGATCACCCGTGAGCCGCGCGAGCTGCGCCGCCGCGAAGGACGCGCCGTCAATCTTCCGCAGGTCCAGCTCCAGCAGCAGCGTGAGCCAGGCCTCGGCCGTGTCCACGTCCACCACCTTGTGGCTGCTGCCGTACAGGGGCACGCGCGCGCCCAGCCGTCCCAGGGACCAGGCCCACGGGCCGCCGGACTTCGCCTCGGCCTTCAGCCGCGCGGCAATCCACCGGCCCAGCTCCGCCTTGTCACCCGGTTGCAGGTGCTCCAGCGAGGCGGCAGTGCGGACCATCTCCTCCAGGCCCTCGGGCTGGATGCCCTTGAGCTTCCCTGGCGGGGGCGCATCCGGTGGCACCTTCCGCGCCAGGTGGGGCTGGAGGTACGCGTACAGCTTCTGCTGCCGCGCCTCGTCCAGTCCACCCGCGATGCGGCGCCACATCACCCAGAACTCCGTCCACACCGCCTTGTCCGTGTGGTGCTGCACCAGCGCGTCGAACAGGCCGAAGGTCTGCTCCGCGCGCCAGCCGTCCAGCGGGTAGCCGAAGCCCGGCCGCAGGCTGAAGCCGGTGAGGCTGTAGAAGACACGCTCGTGGTCCTCCGAGCGCCGGCGCTTGCTCGCGCCCGCGAAGAGGGTGCTCCACATCTCCCGCAGCACCGGCACGCGCCACGTCTCACGCGAGCCCAGGGCCTTCTCCAGCGTGCGCCCGAGCTGCTTCACGTCCTTGGGGCCAATGGGCAGCGGCTTGTTGCCGTAGACGCGCTCGATGTTGTCCTTCGCCTCGACGAAGCGCGCGGGCATGGACTCGGTGACGGTCAGCTCGTGCGAGCCGCCGGTGCCGCGCAGCTCGAACTCCAGGCGCCACCGCTCGTCCGCGACGTTGGACACGCAGTACAGCTCCAGCGTGCCAATCTCCGTCAGCGCCGCCTGGAGGTGCACGGGCACCTCGGCCACCTTGTTGGAGGCGCCCTTGAGCAGCGTGTGGATGGGTGGCAGCGGCTTGAGGTCCTCCGCCAGCGGCACCAGGTCGCCGGGCTTGTCGATGCGGTCGCTGGTGGTGGAGTAGAGCTGGAACTGCACCGGCCGGCCCAGGGTGAGTGAGAAGGGGCGCTCGCCCAGGTCCACCTTCTGGCCTTCCTCGAAGCCGCGGGGGATGAGGCACAGCGCGGGTTGCTCGGCGCTGTCCGCCGCGCGTTGCAGGCCCACGTAGTAGGCACGCGCCGCGCCGCCACCAATGCGCAGGCCGTGGCCGCGCCGCACCAGGCCGTAGTACGCGGCGCCCCGGGCCACCGCGAGCTCCAGGGACTCGTGCCGCAGCAGGGGAATGCGCGGCGCGTTCGGCCACCAGGCGGAGAGGGCCTCCACCAGCCGCTCGGAAATCTGGGGCGAGTTGAACACGCCGCCGTTGAGCAGGATGGCGTCCGGCCGGGGCAGGGCGCCCTCCGCCGGCGCCGTCTCGCCCAGCGCGGCGAAGCCCGCCGCCGCGTGCTGCGCGAGGAAGGCCGCCATGTGCCGCGTCACCGCCGCGTCCTGCACGTAGGGCAGGCCCAGCTCCTGAAGCGCCATTCGCGCGGCGCGGCGTGGCCTGTCAGCGGGTGTGGTGAGGGGGAAGAAGCCGTCCAGCACCAGCGCCTGCGCCTCGTCGCGCGTCAGCTCCGTGGACAACGTGCCGCCCAGCAGCTTGCTGCCCCCACTCACCAGCGACACGCCGTGCTTCTCCGGCGGGGCGAGGCCGAGCAGCGCCTCCTTCGCGGTGCGCGCGGACTGGATGGCCTGCGTCCACTGCGTGGCGGACAGGCGGCGGCCGTCCGTGAAGAGCTTCTCCTCCACCCGGCGCGCCAGCGCGGCGTCCATGTTGTCGCCGCCCAGCATCAGGTGGTCACCCACGGCCAGTCGCCGCAGCATGGGGCCTTCGGGCGACAGGCCCGCATGCACCAGCGTGAAGTCCGTGGTGCCGCCGCCCACGTCCACCACCAGCACCAGCCGGACGTTGGAGAGCGTCTGCTCCAGGTCCGCCCGGTGGCGCGCGGTGTAGTCGTAGAAGGCCGCCTGGGGCTCCTCCAGCAGGGTGAACTTCTCCAGGCCGGCCTTGCGCGCCGCGCTCACCGTGAGGGCGCGGGCCGCTTCGTCGAAGGAGGCGGGGACGGTAATCACCACCTCCTGCTTCGACAGGGGCGCGTCCGGGTGCGCGAAATCCCACGCGCGGGCCATGTGCGTCAGCAGCAGGGCGCTGGCGTCCACCGGGGACAGCTTCTGGACGTCCGCGGGCGCACCCCAGGGGAGGATGGGCGCGGAGCGGTCCACGCCCGGGTGGCACAGCCAGCTCTTGGCGCTGGCCACCAGCCGCCCCGGCACGCGCGAGCCCTGCCATCGCGCCAGCTCACCCACCACCCACGGGCCGCCGTCATCCCCCCAGGGCAGCGTGAGCGAGCCCTCCGCCAGCTCGTGGCCGGCGGGCACGTACACGGTGGAGGGCAACAGGGCCCGCGGGGCCACCTCGCCCTGACGGACGAGCTGCGGAAGGGCGAAGTCCTCCACGGGGGCACCCGCGCCCCGCGAGGGGTCCACGGATGCCACGGCGCAATGGGTGGTGCCCAGGTCGATGCCAACGATTCGCATACGCCTCCGATTGACGGATGGCTTTCTACTCCTTCATGCGGACGTTGAGTTCCAGCTTCCAGCGCCCGGGGCCATCCTTCTCCAGGCACCGGAGCTCCAGCGTCCCCACCTCCGTCACCGCCGCCTGGAGGTTGACGGGCGTCAGGTCGCTGAAGACGGAGGGCTGACCGGGCATGGTCGTCTCGATGGGGGCCAGCTCCTCCAGCCCGCCGCTGGCCAGCTCGGTGTCGACGTCCTCCAGCATGACGCCCACCTTGTCGTCGCGCCGCAGGGAAGAGGAGAAGAAGCGGAAGCGGGTGGGCTCACCGGTGACGAGCCCGAACTCCTGGGGCGGGACGTCCGCCTGCGTGCCTTCCTCCATGCCGAAGGGGGCCACGCAGAGCGCCTTCACGGGCGGCTCCATGCCGGGCACCGCGGGCATCGCCGTCTCCACGCCCACGTAGTAGGCGCGGGCCGTGCCGCCGCGGATGCGCAGGCCGTGGCCCTGGCGCACCCAACCATAATAGGCGGCGCCGCGCGCCACCGCGAGGTCCAGGTCCGCGCCCTCCAGCGCCTTGGCGGGTTCTCCGCCATCCGCCGTGAGCCAGCCGTTGATCACCTCCATGACGCGCGCCTTCAGCGGGCCGGCCTTGAAGACGCCGCCGTTGAAGAGCACCGCCGTGGGGTGGAGGAAGGCCTTGCCGCTGACGTCCACCGGCGCGTCCGGGCTGGACGCGAGCGCCTGCGCCTGCCGGGTGAGGAAGGCGGCCAGGTGACGGGACACCCCGGCGTCCTGGGCGTAGGGCAGCGCCATCTGCGCCAGGCCGGTGCGGCGCGCGGTGCGCGGCAGCTCGGTGACGGGCGTCACGGGGAAGAAGCCGTCGGTGAGGACGCGGTCCAGCTCCTCGCGCGTCAGCTCCGTGCGCAGCGTGCCGCCGATGAGCGACGAGCCCCGGCCGGGGATGGCGATGGGCGCGCGCTCCAGGGACGGGTCGGCGTAGAGCGCCTCCTTTGCCTGGCGGCAGCCATGGGTGAGGGCGTTGAACTGCCAGGCGTCCAGCTTCTTGCCCTCGGCCGTCATCCGCTGGTTCAGCGTGTGCGCCAGCGCCAGGTCCATGTTGTCGCCGCCCAGCAGGATGTGGTCGCCCACGGCCACGCGGAGCAGCTCCAGGTCACCGGCGTTGTCGCGCACGGTGATGACGGAGAAGTCGGAGGTGCCGCCGCCCACGTCCACCACGAGGATGACCTCGCCCGGCTGCACGTGCTTGCGGAAGTTCTCCCCCATGGCCTCCAGCCACGCGTAGAGCGCGGCCTGGGGCTCCTCCAGGAGGGTGATGTTGGGGATGCCCGCGGCCTTGGCGGCCTCCAGCGTCAGGTCGCGCGCTGCCGCGTCGAAGGAGGCGGGGACCGTGATGATGACGTCCTGTTCGGCCAGGGCGTTGTCGGACTCCTCGCGCTCGCGGGCGAAGGTGTGGTCCCACGCGTCCTTGAGGTGGCGGAGGTAGCGCGCGGAGGCGTCCAGCGGCGACACCCGTTCCACCTCCTCGGGGGCCTGCCACGGCAGCAGCGCCGCGCGCCGGTCCACGCCGGGGTGGGACAGCCAGCTCTTGGCGGAGGACACCAGCCGGCTGGGCACCTTGGCGCCGTGCGTGCGGGCGAACTCACCCATCAGGGTGCTGGCCTCCGGCTTCCACGGCAGGGCCAGGCTGCCGGCGGGGAACTCCTGCGCGGAGGGGAGATAGAGGAAGGAGGGGAGCAGCGGGCGGGCCTCGACGGTGCCGGGCGCGGTCAGCTGGGGGACGGGCAGCATGGACTGCGCGCCGCCGCGGGGCTTGCCCTCCTCCAGATTGAAGTAGGACGCCGCGGAGTGCGTAGTGCCCAGGTCGATGCCAATGGAATAGCGGGCCATATCGGACGAGAACTCCTGGAAGACGCGGGTTTGTTCGCGCTGTGAGGCCGTGGTGGCCGGCTCAGGAAAGCTCGACCTCCGCGGGAGCAAGCACGCGCGGGTCGATGGCCGGGCTGACGGTGGGCAGCTTCACCGCCGTCGTCATCCAGCCGTGGTGACGCAGGATTCCGTTGTAGGGCGGCTGGCCCGCCACGTTGCCGGTGAGGCGGATGCGCTGGGCGTCGAACCCGACGGGCACCGGCACCGAGTCCCCTTCCGACTGGGGCAGCACCCGCTCCAGCGTCAGGTAGGTCTGGGCCACCTTGCGGCAGCCCTCATGGACGATGCGCGCCGCCGCGCCCACTTCCGCGTCGGAGAAGGCGGAGACGTTCTCCTGGAGGAAGTCCACGAAGCGGCCCTCTCGCTGGAGCATCCCCAGCAAGGACAGGGCGCTGGCGTGCTCGCGCTCGGGGGGCAGAGCAGGGGGCGGCTCGGGCGCTCGGGGCGCGGGCCGGACCTCTTCCTGCTTGGGAAGCGGGGTGGGGGCGGGGCCGCCCGAAGGAAGCTGGGCGAGCTGGCCGGCGTCATAGGCCTTGCTCGTGGGCAGCACGGCCTGCGCGAACTCGCGGGACACGAGGCAGCGCCAGAAGCACAGCCAGGCGAGCCAGAAGCGGGCGAAGAACGACAGAGAGGCGGGCTGGTCGGTCATCGGCACCGGATAACAAAGCCCGGATGCTTTGCAATTCGGCAGTTCACCGAGATGCCCCAAATGCAAAGGGCCTCACGGTTTCCCGTGAGGCCCTTCGTTTGTTGCATGGTGGAGGTGGACGGGATCGAACCGACGACCTTCGCATTGCGAACGCGACGCTCTCCCAACTGAGCTACACCCCCACAACTGGACTGCTTGCTGCGCCTCCGCGGTTTGGGGCCGCCGAAGTGGGATGGGCTAGTACCGGAGGCCCTTCACCGTGTCAAGCGCAAGCTGCCAACATGGATTCCGGCGATTGACGTGCTGCGTACCGGGTGCCATAAAAACCCTTCTTGTCAGGCGTATCCTTCCCGCCCGTTTAGCTGCCCCCCGTTAATGTCTATCTCCTCTTCGAAGACGTTGAGCCCGGCCGAGCTCGCGAAGCTTGAACACGCCTTTGCTTCCGACCCTTCGTCGGCGGCCTACAAGCCTCTCGCAGAAGCGTACCTGAGCATGGGCCGCTTCATGGAGGCGATGGTCGTCTGCAAGAAGGGGGTGAAGGCCCACCCGAATGCGGCGGACCCCCGCCTCCTGCTTGCCCGCGTCTATGCGGAGCAAGGCAAGGACAAGAAGGCGCTGGAAGAGGCGCTCGGCGCCCTTCAGGTGCAGCCTGAGGACAAGGCCGCGCTGCGCATGGCCGGCGCGCTTCAGCTGAAGACCGGCGAAGCGGAGCCCGGCAAGGCGAACCTCCTCAAGGCCTACACCGCGGACCCGGGCGACCCGGACACCGTCACGCTGCTCCAGCAGCACAAGATTGAACCGCCGCGGCCCGCCGCGCCGGCTCCGGTCGCCGCGCCCGCTGCTCCGGCTGCGCCCGCGACGCCGGGTCCGTCCGCCACCCAGCAGTCCGCCGCCGCGCTCTCCAGCGTCGCGGCGACGGCGGGGACGGAAGCGCCCGCGGCGAAGCCCGCTGCCACCCAGGCCGCGAAGCCCGCGCCCACCGCGCGCGCGGAGGCTCCCGCGCCACGTCCTGCCCCTCAGCCGCGCCGGCCCCAGGTCGTCGTGGAAGAGGTGGATGAGGACGAGGACGACGAGCCGGTGTCCCGCCGGCCCCCTTCCTCGGGCAGCAAGGGCAGCAAGATGGTGACGTTGGGCCTGCTGGTGGCCATCCCGCTGTTCGCCATCGGCTATGGCTGGTACTCGGCCAACGCCCGCACGAAGTCTCGCGAGCTGAAGAAGAGCCTGGACGCGGCCAGCGAGCTGCTCAAGCGCGACTCCTTCGACAGCTACAAGAAGGCCGTCGAGGCGGCGGACCAGGCGCTGGAGGTGGACTCCGACTCCTCCTTGGCGCACGGCTACCTCGCCTACGCCTGGGCCATCCGTTGGGGTGAGCACGGCGGTGGTGACGATGCGCGCCGCCAGGCCGAGGAACATCTGGCCGTGGGCAAGAAGGGCGGCGACCTCAGCTCGCACCTCATCGCGTCCGAAGCGCTCATCCAGACCTACGGCGGCAAGGGCAAGGACGCGCTGGGGCAGCTGGAAGAGAAGGTGAAGGAGCTGGACGCGCAGGGCCGCTCCAGCTCGCTCCTGTACCTCACGCTGGGCCTCATCCAGATGAACGCGGGCGATTTGGAGCGCGGCCGCGACAGCCTGGACCGCGCGCAGGTGCTGTCTCCGGATGACCCTCGCACCTACGCGAGCCTGGGCGCGGTGTACCGCCGCCTGGGGCAGGACGCCGCCGCCTGGCGGAACTACGACTCCGCCCTCCGGTACGCGAAGGACCACCCGGAGTCGCTGCTGGGACGCTCCCTGCTGATGTTGGAGCAGGACTCGCCCAACTTCGAGCTGGCCCACACCATGCTCAAGAAGCTGCTGGAGTCCGACCCGCCGCCGTCTCCGCGGCAGCTGGCCGCGGCGCACCTGGCGCGCTCGCTGCTCATCAGCCGCGTGTCGACGGCCATGGTGGACCTGAAGCCGGACATGCAGCAGAAGCTGGCCGAGGCGACCGCCGTCCCGCAGGACAAGGACAAGGCCCGCTCGGAGATGCTCAAGAGCGAGGAGACCGGCTTCTCGCTCGACAAGCAGAACCCGGAGCTGCACCTCATCAAGGGCCGCCGCCTGCTGGCGGAGGGCAACTACGACGCGGCGGCGGAGGAGATTCGCAAGGCCATCCGCATGGACGCCTCGCGCGCCCAGTTCTACGTCGAGCTGGCCAAGTCGCTCATGGGCAAGCAGGGCGGCGAGAAGGATGCCGCCGAGGCGCTGCAGACGGCCCTGAAGACGATGGGCGACAGCCCGAAGCTGGTGGTGATGCTGGGCAACGCGTACCGCCGTCAGGGCAAGCTGGATGAGGCCCTGGCCCAGTACCAGCGCGCGGTGAAGGACCCGAAGGCCAAGAACCCGGAGGCCCGGCTGGCCATGGGCGCCATCTACCGCGAGCGGTCCAAGTGGGACCTGGCTCAGGAGCAGTTGGAGAAGGCGAGCCAGGAGTTCCTGGGGCAGTCGGACCGCGCGGCCATTGCGCTCACCGAGCTGGGACGCGTGTACCAGAGCAAGGGCGACACGGCGAAGGCGGATGAGACCTACCAGCGCGCCCTCAACGCGGACGAGGCGTACTCGCCGGCCTACTACTTCTACGCCACGCTGCTCTCGAAGGACTCGAAGCAGGGTGCGAAGGCGAAGATGCTGGCCCAGGAGTACCTGAAGCGCGACCCGAGCGGCGAGCACGCATCCGCGGCCCGTTCGCTGGCGGGCGGCTGAAACACCACGGCGGCCTTCCAGGCGCCGGACAAGCGGGGCTGATGCGCGCGGGCAGTTGAACGCGCGGTCAGCCCCGTTGTCGTGGTTGCTGACCCCGCGCCCTGACGCTATGCCCGGGGCGTTTGTCTTCCCCGACGCACCTGGGTGGGTGGCGGGAGTCCGGTGTCGCCCGGGTGTCTCCCGGGGGCCAGCCGGGCGTTCGTCCGCTGGAGTCTCCCGGGGGCGCCGTGTCCTTGCCCACCCCCGGGTGGTGCCTGTATGGGGAAGGCCGTTACCGCGCCGGCAGCGTGTCTGTCGTGCCTACCTCTGGAGTCTGTGTGAACGCGCGTGCCGAGTCCTTGCCGACAGTCGCGTCCGACCTGATCTCCCTCACCAAGCCGCGCCTCTCCTCCCTGGTGCTCGTCACCGCGGCGGGGGGCATGTGGCTGGCGCCCGGCCACATGGGCGCCGTCAACGCGCTGGTGACGCTGCTGGCCACGGCGGGAACCGTGGGCGCGGCCAATGCCCTCAACTGCTACTGGGAGCGGCACAGCGACCAGTTCATGGACCGCACCCGCAACCGGCCGCTGCCCTCCGGGCGCATGGAGCCGGCGGTGGCGCTGTGGTTCGGCATCTCCCTGGCGGCCGTGTCGCTCCCGGCGCTGGCCCTGGGCGCCAACGTGCTCACCGCCGCGCTGGGCCTGGTGGCGCTGCTGAGCTACGTGCTGGCCTACACGCCGCTGAAGGCGCGCACGTCCGCGGCCATGCTGGTGGGCGGGGTGCCCGGCGCGCTGCCTCCGCTCATGGGCTGGACGGCGGTGACCAACCAGATGGACGTGGGGGGCTTCTCGCTCTTCGCCATCATGTTCCTCTGGCAGATGCCGCACTTCATCGCCATCGCGCTCTTCCGCAAGGAGGAGTACCGGGCGGCGGGCCTCACGTCGGTGCCGCTGGAGCGGGGTGACGAGTCCAGCCGCGCACAGGTGGTGCTCTATCTGGTGGCGCTGATTCCGATGACGCTCCTGCCCTTCCAGCTCCACATCGCCGGCGCGTGGTACCTGGCCGCGGCGGTGCTCCTGGGGCTGAGCTTCCTCGGGCTGGGGGCGTGGGGCTTCTTCCGGCGGCTGGGAAACACCTGGGCCCGCCAGACGTTCTTCTTCTCACTCATCTACCTCACCGGCCTGTTCGCCGCGCTGGCGCTGGACCGAGTTCCTCGCGAATAGCGTCCGGGGCGAACGGGGGACGCCCGCTCATGCCCGAAGTCCTGGTTTCCACTGCCACCTCTCAACCGCTGCTCCAGTTGGAGGGGCTCACGCGTCGCTTCAAGGGGCGCACGGCCGTGGACGGCCTGTCCCTGTCGGTGCGGCCGGGGGAGATTCTGGGCCTGCTGGGCCCCAACGGTGCGGGCAAGTCCACCACGTTCCAGGTGCTGGCCGGGCTGCTGTCCCCGGATGCGGGCCTCGTTCGCTTCGAGGGCCGGGAGCTGTCGCTGAGCGACCCGTCGCTGCGCCGGCAGATGGGCATCATCTTCCAGCGCAGCAGCCTGGATGACCTGCTGACCGCGCGGGAGAACCTGATGCTCGGCGCCCGGCTGTATGGCCTGGGCGGAGAGCGGGCCCGCGAACGGGTGGAGGCGATGCTATCGCTCATCGGCCTGGCCGACCGTGGCGACGAACGGGTGTCCACGTGGTCCGGTGGCATGCGCCGGCGCCTGGAGCTGGCGCGGGCCCTGGTGCACCAGCCGCGCGTCCTGCTCATGGATGAGCCCACACAGGGCCTGGACGAGGCGGCCTTCCGTACCTTCTGGGCGCACCTGAAGCGCCTGCGCGACAGCGAGGGCCTCACGGTGCTGCTCACCACGCACCGCGCGGACGAGGCCGACGTCTGCGACCGGCTGGCGGTGTTGGACGCGGGCAAGCTGGTGGCGTGTGACACGCCGCAGGCGCTGGCCTCGCGCATGGGCGGGGACATCCTCTCCGTGGAGGCGCCCGAGCCGGAGGCGCTGGCGGCCGAGCTGCGCGAGCGGCTGATGCTGGACGCGAAGGTGGTGGAGGGGCGGGTGCAGGTGGAGGCCCCGCAGGGCCACGCGCTGGTGCCCCGACTGGTGGAGGCCTTCCCCGCCGGGCGGCTGACCTCCGTTGCGCTGCGCCGGCCCACGCTGGCGGACGTGTTCCTCCAATTGACGGGGCGCGCGCTGGGCGCGGACGTGCCCACCGCTGAACCCGCGCCGAGGAGACGTCGATGAGCGCCGAGCTGTCCGCCGCCCCCGAACCGATGAACGCCGGGGCTCCGGCCGTGTCGTCGCCGCCTGGAACGCTCGCGCTCCAGTGGGCGACGGTGCGGGTGCTGATGATGCGCGACATCGTCCGCTTCTTCCGCCAGCCGTCCCGGGTGGTGGGGGCACTCGCGCAGCCCGTCCTCTTCTGGTTCGTCATCGGCTCCGGCTTCGCGGGCTCCTTCCGCGTGGAGGGCGCGCAGGGCCTGGGCTACCAGCAGTTCTTCTTCCCGGGCGTCGTCACCATGGTGCTGCTGTTCAGCGCCATCTTCGCGACGATTACCGTCATCGAGGATCGCAAGGAGGGCTTCCTCCAGGCGGTGCTCGCCGGGCCGGGCTCGCGGCTGGCGGTGGTGCTGGGCAAGGCGCTGGGCTCGTCCGCCATCGCGCTGCTGCAGGCGTCGCTGTTCCTGTTGCTGGCGCCGCTGGCGGGTGTGAGCGCGGCCACGCTGAACGTGCCGCTGCTGCTGTCCGTCATGGTGCTGTCGGCGCTGGCGCTGACGGGCATGGGGATGTCGCTGGCGTGGTGGGTGCGCTCCAGTGCGGGCTACCACGCGGTGATGAGCATCGTCATGCTGCCCATGTGGGTGCTGTCCGGCGCCGTGTTCCCGCTCAAGGGCGCGGACACCTGGCTGGCCTGGGTGATGCGGCTCAACCCGATGCGCTACTCCGTGGAGGGCGTGCGGCGGGCGCTGCACGGCGCGGAGGCGTCGGTGGCGCTGGGCGCGTCGTCGTCCTCGGCGGGGTTGGAAGTGCCGGTGCTGGTGGCGTTCGCCGCGGTGTTCATCGGGCTGGCGGCCTTCAGCGTCAGCCGCCGGGAGTAGACAGCAGCCGTTCGCGGTGTCCTGGTGGGTTGGACATGCGCTGCCCCTTTCGCTACGAGGTGGGCAGACGCATCACCTGACTTCCCGAGGAGATTGCACGATGACGCTGCGCACGCTCGGCCTGACGCTGCTGGGGACCGCGGGGCTGCTGACCCTTTCCGCCTGTAAGAAGGAGGAGCCGGCCTCCGCGCCTCCCGCCGCCGCGAAGAAGGAGCCCCACGCGGCCTCGCCCATCCAGGCGCCGGAAGGTGCCGCCGCCGCGCCCGTGGCTCCAGCGGGCAAGGGCGTGGTGAAGGGCACGGTGAAGTTCACTGGCACGCCGCCCGAGGCCGCGGACATCCCCGCGAGCAATGACCCGGCGTGCGAGGGCATGGCGACGAAGGATGCGTCCGTCTTGGTGAAGGACGGCAACCTCCAGAACGTGCTGGTGCGCGTGAAGGGCAAGGTGCCCGGCGCGCCTCCCGCGCCTGCCACGCCGGTGGTGGTGGACCAGTCGAAGTGCACCTACGTCCCGCGCGTGCAGGGGGCGATGGCGGGGCAGCAGGTGGCGTTCAAGAACAGCGACGGAACGCTGCACAACGTGCGCGGCATCGCGGGCACGAAGCCCGTGTTCAACGTCGCGCAGCCTCCGTCCGGCGCCCCGGTGGAGCGGCCGCTGCCCGCGGACGCGGACGTGCTGAAGCTGAAGTGTGACGTGCACCCGTGGATGTCCGCCTTCGTCGTCAGCAACGAGAACCCGTACTTCGCGACGACGGGCGCGGACGGTGCCTTCGTACTCGAAGGACTGCCCGCGGGCACGTACACGGTGGAGGCCTGGCACGAGACGCTCGGCACGAAGACGGCCGAAGTCACGGTGAAAGACGATGCGCCGGCCGAGGCCGCGTTCACCTTCTCCGCGGAGGACGCGTCCGCGCAGAAGTGACGAACGCGTTACGCGGCGGGGCGGCCCTCTGATGCCGGAGGGCCGTTCTTCCGCACGGTGAAGCCCACCCGAGCGCCGCCGCCGGGGCGGTTCTCCGCGAAGACTTCTCCGCCGTGGACGTGCGCGATGCGCTGGACCAGCGCCAGCCCCAGGCCCAGGGAGCCCGCCTCGCGCGCTTCGGTGCCTGAGTCTCTCCGGTAGAAGGGCCGGAAGATGCGCTCGTCCTCGCCGGGCTGCAGCCCGGGGCCCCGGTCTTCCACGCAGAAGGCCAGGTGTTCGCCTCGCTCCTGGATGCGCAGTGCCTCGGCGCCGGCGCCGTGCTTGCGCGCATTCTCCAGGAGGTTGGCCAGGGCGCGGCCCAGCAGCGTCGCGTCTCCCACGAGCCCGGCGCGCTCCACCTCCATGCCCAACAGGGAGCTCGCCAGCCCCGCGCGCTCCAGGGCCTGCGTGGCCAGCGTCTGGCCATCGAGGACTCGCGGGGTGAGCTGGCCGAAGTCCAGCCGGGAGCTGGCCAGCAGCTCCCCCACCAGGGCATCCAACTCCACCACCTCGCGGTCCACCTGGTCCAACGTCTTCGGGTTGCCGCCTCCGTCGCGGAGCAGCTCCGTCAGCACGCGCAGCCGGGCCAGCGGGGTGCGCAGCTCGTGGGACACGGCGGCGAGCAGCTCGCGCTGGTCCGCCACCTGCTTCTCGATGCGCCCCGCCATGTCGTTGAAGGCATCCGCCAGCACGGCGAACTCTCCCGTGACATGCGGCGCGACGTCCGCGCGCGAGTCCAGCCGGCCCGAGCCCAGCTCTCGCGTGGCCCGCACCAGCTCATCCATGGGCCGTGCGAGCCGCCGCGCGAGCTTCCCCGAGGCCAGCCACAGCACCATGCACGACAGCGCCAGCGGCAGCACCATCCGCAGCGGGTTCTTCGGACGGAAGCTGGCGTAGCAGGCGCGCACCGAGCCCAGGGTGATGCCATCACGAACCACGGGCAGGTTGAGCTCGGGCCGCCGGCACGGCACCTGGGATTGCGCCAGCATCGCGCCGGACGCGTCCCGCAGCTCCACGCCCACCTGCAAGTCCTTCTCGATGGACGCCACCAGCGCGTCCCGCCGTGCGGGCTCGTCCCAGACCTCCTCGAAGCGGTGGCCCACGAAGGCGCGCACGCGGTCGCCTTCCTGTTTCCAGGTGCCTCCGCCCACCAGGCTCATCACCGTGGCCACCAGGGCGCCGGTGGCGAGGATGGACAGGCCGAACCACATGAACAGGCGCCGGTGCAGCCGGGCGCGCACGAAGCCGCCCAGGCGGCCCATATGCCAGTAGCCGTGCGGCGGATGCCGGTGTCCCCAGGGGCCGCATTCGTGCGGCTCGCCCCACGCGTCCCAGCCGCGCTTGTGCGCCCGGGGCCTGGCGCGTTTCACGGGCCCTCCTTGGCGAACACGTAGCCCACGCCGCGCACCGTCTTGATGAGGCGGGTGCCCACGTCACCGAGCTTCTGTCGCAGGTGGGAGATGTGCACGTCGACGGTGCGCTCGCCCACCACCGTGTCACTGCGGCCCGCCTCGCCCAGCAGGGCGTCGCGCGGAACGACGCGTCCGGCCCTGCGCACCAGCGCGACGAGCAAATCGAACTCCAGGCCCGTCAACTCCACGGCGCGCTCCTCCACGCGCACCTCGCGCCCGGCCACGTCGATGGACACGCCGCCCGACTCCAGCCGGTCCGCCACCGCCGAGGGCTGCGAGCGGCGGAGCACGGCCCGCAGTCGCGCCAGCAGCTCACGGGGACTGAAGGGCTTGGGGAGGTAGTCGTCAGCGCCCAGCTCCAGACCCACCACGCGGTCCGTCTCGTCGCCCTTCGCGGTGAGCATGATGACGGGGATGCGGCTCTTGGCGCGGATGCGCTTGCAGACCTCCAGGCCATCCATGCCGGGCATCATCACGTCGAGCAGCACCGCGTCGAAGGCGCCGGCCTCCAGCGCCGCCAGCCCCCGTCCGCCATCCGCCGCGTGGGTGACGCTGAGGCCATTCTGCCCGAGGTACTGCTCGAGCAGCTCGTACATCCGGGTGTCGTCGTCGATGAGCAGGACGCGCGTGGACATGAACCGCCTTCTACTTCAGGGGGAGGCCGTGTGGATGGACACGCGCGTCGCTGGCGGGGGAGTCACCCCTCGCTGGCTGGAAGGCTCCCACCTGCCGTGGGGGCTCCATCCGTGTTCCCAGGCGCCGTGGTGACAGTGGCGCAGGTGATGGCGGTGGCGGGCCACGCTGGCGAACCCGGAGGCATAGCCTCCAACGGTGCCCAGGGCGAGCAGGACGATGAGCAGACGGCGGCGCATGGAGACTCTCCTTCAAGGACGACGAGAGGGGGCGTTGGTTCGGGGCTCACACCCCACGCGCGTCATCGCGTCCCCAAGGGCCGTGGCCGCCCCCGTGGCGATGGCCGCCGTGGCCGAATGCGCCGCCTCGCCAGCCGCCGGGGCCGCCACAGCGACGGTGCCAGCCGCCATGGCCTCCGTGCCAGCCGTAGGCGGAGCCGAAGCCGTGCTCGAGGAGGTCCGCGAGCTCACGGCGCTGCCGCGGGTCCAGCGCCTCGTGGACCTGGGCGAGCGACCCCTGCACCGTGCGGCGCACATTGTCGATGGCGACATCGTGGCGGGCGAAGAGCTCGCGCAGCGCGGCGCCGTCGAAGTGCTCACCGCGCAGCGCGGCGCCCAGGGCGGTGCGGCTGGGGCCTACCTCATCACGGGCCTTGGCGAAGGCCTCCATGACATCGTCGGCGGCCTTGAGGAGGACCTTCTCCTGGCCAGGTGATGTGTCCAGCCGCTCGAAGAGCCAGCGGAGGCGTCCGCGCGAACTCCAGCGGCCTCCGCGGCGATACCCGTGGCGCCCGCCACGGACCGTGTAGATGAGCCCGGCGAGACAGGCGGTTCCGAAGAGAAGCCCGAACATGGTTCCACGCTCCCAATGAGGCCGTCCCCTGGGGGCGGCGCTGGTGGTGACGAGCGGGAAGGTAAAGGGCGGGTATGAAGGCCACGCCCGCGCGCGGTGAAGAAGTGTGAAGACGGCCCCGGGAGAGGGGTGGGGGGAGTGAGGGGAAGAAGACGGCTTGTCGCCCTGGCGGGAGGGGTCGGTGGAAGTGGAGTGTCCGGTGGCGGACGGCTGATTGCCCGGAAGGCGGCTGCCCGGTGGACAGGCGGCGCCAGGAAGTTTGTCGTTAGGGGGCCGGGGCGGTGTCCGCTCCGCACACGTCGATCAGGCAGCCCTTGGCGGCGGCCTCGAAGCAGAAGGAAGAAGGTCACATGGCAATCGGTACCGTGAAGTGGTTCAACGACGCCAAGGGGTTCGGCTTCATCGCGCAGGACAACGGTGAGGACGTGTTCTGCCACCACACCGCCATCAACATGGATGGCTTCCGCACCCTCCAGGAGGGGCAGCAGGTGGAGTTCGAGGTCACGCGTGGCCCCAAGGGCCTGCAGGCGCAGAACGTCCGCGCCGTCTGAAACACCCGCAGGCCACCCTTGAGTGTGCCCGAGGCCCGGTCTCCCAGCAGGGAGGCGGGGCCTTCGCATGTCTGGCTCCTGGCACGCCGGGCTGGCGACCCGCGCCGAGTGCTCGTCGGCACCTGGATGCCTTCCTTACCTTTTCCGGCAGACGCGCGGCACATCCGCCGCCATCCAACGGAGACGAAGGCATGGGCGACACCAGCGTGAAGAAGGTGGAGAGTCGGCACTCTCCCAAGGGCGAGATGGGGCAGAAGTACCTGGCGTCCGGCGTCCGCCTGTCGATGCGGCTGTGGGAGGACGAACCGCCCGGAGAACCGGCACCCGCCACCGCGAGGGATTACGAGACGGTGGGCTTCGTCCTGAAGGGCCGCGCGGAGCTGCACCTCGAAGGACAGGTCATCCTGCTCAACCCCGGTGACTCCTGGCTGGTTCCTCGGGGCTCCAGCCACACGTACAAGGTGCTGGAGACCTTCTCCGCCGTGGAAGCCACCAGTCCGCCCGCGGCCGTGCATGGCCGGGATGAGGGCAAGGACGCGGGGACGAAACCGCCCGCGAAGGCGTGAGCCTGACGGTCCGCGCCGTTTACTCAGGTTGTGATGGGGGCGACGCTGCCTGGACGCTGCACGCGTACCTGGGATGACGTCCTGCTTCAGGGCGGCAAATCAGCAGCGGCGATGTCGGCACCCCCTCTGGGTGAGGAACAGGTGGGCCGTTGAACGTGCAACGGGCATAGCTGGAAGTGCGCCAGTGGCACTGGTCCGCGGCGAGGGTTTCCAGCGGCTCCCACTTCGACTGGCGACTCTGGGCCTCGTCGCACGCCAGTTCAGGGGTTTCGGGTTCGACGCATTGGAAGCGCGGGCCTTCGTCGGGGTAGGGCTTCGATACGGTGAGCTGCTTGCACCAGCGGAGGTGGACCTGCTGTGTGCAGCGTGCTTCGGCGGCATGGGCGGGCGTTTGAATCAGCTCGAACGACTTGCCTCCCCATGACCTGCCGACCATGACCAACCGCTGCCCGGTCGAGGCAGCGCTGGAGTGGGTGAGGAATGGGCGACGGGCCTTCATCAAGGCAAGTGCCTTGCGTTCCTCATGCGGAGGGATGAGGGCCTTCCCTGGGGGCGTAAGCAAACTGCCTCCAATGCGTTCCATGTCGCAGGGCTCGCATGAGACGGATTCGCGCTGGACCACGGCCGGAAGGGAAGGGAGCTTCCCCGTCGTGAGCCAGACCCACTCCGCATCATCCAAAGAGGTCATCGGTCGGGAGCGGGAGCAGTGCCATATCAACCTGGCGTCTTTGGGTTCGGCGTAGATGAGATACTCCGCTTCGCCCCGGAACCGGACCCGGCAGTCGCCTCCGCCACCCTGGGGAAGATTGAACTTCTCGCCGGTGACGACCGGGCCTTTGATGACCTCCAGGACCTCGACGTCCACGGTTCCCAAGTAGGGGCCACGAGGGGCTGGGACGACGCGAGCCCGATAGATGGCGCTCGCACGCTCACGCGCCACCTTGAGGTCGGTGTGAAGGTTCCCCCCGCCCGCGACGCAAACACATGCCTGCGCTGTCGTCGGCCACAGGCAGAGCGTGATTGCCGCCGTGAGAATGATGAAGAGGATTCTCATTCTCGGCAGTCTACGGGGAATGTGCGGCGTGCAGGAATGGGTGCCGGATTGGCGCTGCTCTCAGCGCAGGCCTTTGAGGCGCTGCGCCATGCTCAGGTCAGTCTGGTCAAGCCACTGGATGCAAGATTCGGGGTTGTCCCTGAGCCCCGCTTCGACCATGTCGAAGAATATGGGGGGAACCCAGGAGATGAGATAGTCATTGCCGGTATTGCGAGGCATCGGCTCGTCGGAAAAGACTCCCACCCAGGTGTCCCAGGGCGGCCCGTTCTCACCATCAAAATACCCGTGAGAGGACGCCTCGGCTGCTCCATCACTCAACGTGCCATCTGGGAAGAAGATGAGCAGTCTGCCTCCCTGCAGGACACCGTGGTCTGGCTTGGCATCCGAGTCCAATGCTCCCTTCACGCTCATGAGCAGGTGCTGTCGATTCGACGCAACACGCTTCATTGCGTTGAATCGATTCGACACCACGAGTGGGTTGGGCAAAATGTACGGTGTGCGGAGGCAGGTTTCGAGTGACTTCTGAGTTACCTTGAATGCACACCAGCGTACGGTCTCTGCAAGCACCTGCTGGAACCCAGCAAGATCCGAAGTGCAGTCGGGGACGCTACGAACAAGTCGACCTGCCATTCGCACCTCGCGCGTACTCTCGCCCTGCTGCTGCGCGCTACTTCCGCCCGCCAGACCACGCCATGTTCATGTACTTCGTGCCGCCGGCCAGTTCGTCCAGCATCTGGTCGAGCCGCTTCTGTCGGGTCGCCTCCAGCTTTGCCCGGGCAATCCACCCGAGATAGTCATTCTGCTGGTACGGCGGACGCGCCTTGTACGCGTCCATGAGCCCGCGCTGGACCAACGCCGCCCGGACATTCGCGGGCATCGGGTTGACGGCGCGCTTGAGCGTGGGTCGATTTGCCGTGGCCATGGTCATGTCCCAGCCTTCACCGGTGCCAGGCGCTCGAACATGAGCGAGGGCTCCCCCTTGTAGCGCCCCTGTCCCGTCTGCCGGAAGCCGCACTTGTCGGCGACTCGGATGGATGCTGCATTCTCGGGGGCGATGATGCACACCACGCGCTCAGGGCTGAGCTGGGCATCCGCCCAGGCCAGCGCCGCGCGTACCGCCTCTGTGGCGTAACCCTTGCCGTGGAAGCCGGGAGCGAGCACCCACCCGGCCTCGGGCCCGGCGCTCAGGGGCGGCTGCATGTCGCGGTGGAAGTCGCCCAGGCCCACCTCGCCAACGAGGCGGCCCGTTGCCTTCTCACGCACCACCCAGAATCCAAAGCCCAGCAGGTCCCAATGGCCCACGTAACGCAGGAGCCTGGACCACATCTCTTCGCGTGTGGACGGCTTGCCGCTGATGTAGCGGACCACCGCGGGGTCACTCCACAGCGCGAGGCACTCGTCGTAGTCCTCAAGGCTGTGACCCTTCATGACGAGGCGCTCGGTCTCGACGGTGGGGATGGTCGCTGCGGGCACGGACGCTCCTCCTGGGGCCTGGAGCCCCGCCGCGCCTGCCACACGATGCGGTGGCGCGGATGTTCCGATTCAACCGCCCCCAGGCCTCTCATGCCAGAGGACAACTGTCCATGTCCGGGAGCGGGGGCTCGGGAGGTCCAGTTGCGCGGCGCGGCGTGGAAGGAACGTTCATTCCACGGACGGCCCCAGCCTTCACAGGTTCCGCTGCAAGCGCTCCTGCGCCTTGACGATGGCGGCGGTGCGCGTGGTCACGTCCAGCTTGGCGAACACGTTCCGCAGGTGCCACTTGGTCGTGGAAAGCGCGACGTTGGAGCGCTCGCTAATCTCCTGATTGCTCAGCCCCTGTGCGAGCAGCTTGAGCATCTGGAGTTCGCGCTCGGTGAGTGGCTCCAGGGGCGCGGAGGGGGGCGCCGCGAACTCCCGAGGCACGCGGGCTCCCGCGGAGAGCAGGTCCTGGTACCGCGTGGCGTACCGGTCTGGAAACGCGTAGCTCAGCTTCCGCTG
Source organism: Myxococcus sp. AB056 (assembly GCF_006547365.1). Taxonomy (NCBI): domain Bacteria; kingdom Pseudomonadati; phylum Myxococcota; class Myxococcia; order Myxococcales; family Myxococcaceae; genus Myxococcus; species Myxococcus sp. AB056. Next base: position 46,260 of record NZ_VHLB01000010.1, read on the forward strand.
CCGGGCGGCGGCGATGACGACCTCCTGCAGGCCGGGTGTCTCGTCGAACACGCTGCGCCCGAAGCCGAAGCGCTGCGCCAGCGCGAAGCCCCGGTTCAATGCCGCGAATGCGGCCATCGCGTCACCCGCGCGCCAGTGGCACACCGCGATGGTGGCCAGCAGCGCCGTCTCGCGTGACACATAGCCCACCTCGTGCGCGCTGGCCCGCAGCACCTCCAGAATCGCGTGCGCCTTGTCGTGACGGCCGCGCACCATCAGCACCCACGCCTGCGCGAGCCCGAGCCGCTCCCACGTCTCGTCGTAGAAGCGCTTCTCGCTCCACTCGCCCCGGCGCATGCGCTCGCCCAGGCCGAACTCCTGGGCCACCACCCGCATTCGCGCGGGCGCCTGCTCCACCAGGTAGAGGCGAATCTTCTCCCCGCAGACATGGGCCAGGAAGCGCGTCTGGTGGCCGCACTCGAGCACGCCGTGGAGATAGTCCAGGAGCCGGTACGCCTCCGCGTACTTCCCGCGAACCGTCTTGATGCGGGCCAGCATGAGGTAGGCGAGCGCGAACGTCTCGAACACGGAGGCCTGCGGGAGCAGCGGCAGCACCTCGACGCAGAGCGCCTCTGCTTCGTCGAGCCGGTTCTGCTCATAGCGAGCGTTGGCCAGCGCCGTGGCCGCGTTCGCCCAGACGGGGTTGCGCCGTCCACGGCTCGCGCGCTCGAAGGCTTCCTCGCAACGCGCGGCGGCGTCCTTCATGTTCCCCTGCGCCCGGTCCGCCAGCGCGACAAGGACGTCCGTGTATCCGACCAGGAACGGATTGTCGTGTCCCTGCAACGTCTCCCGGGCGCTCAGCGCGAGCCGGCGCATCGCATCGAATCGGTTCATCCGGAGCGCCCGATAGGCCTTCGCCGCCAGCACGGCGCCCGCCATGAAGACGTCCGACTCCTCGGAGCCCGGAGACGCGTCCAGGTCCATGCCGGTGTCCGGAGCCGAATCGGACAGCACGGCGTGAAGCAGCGTGAGATGTGCGAGCCGCTTCGTCAGCCGCTCGCGTTCGGGCGCGGACACCTCATCGGCCGTGTCGAGGTGATGCTGGGCATCCCTCAGCGCCGCGGTCGCATGCGCGAAGCGACGGGACAGGATGAGGCAGGCGATGTGGCCCACGCAGATGGCTGGCGACCGGATGACCTCCTGCGCCGTCAGCTTCGCGGTCCAGTGGAGGACCGAGGCGAGCTCGCCCTCGCGCATCCACGCCTCCATGCAGCGCGCGGTGAGCGCGAGACACCAGTCCCTGTCTCCCGAGGCGAACGCATGCGTCAGCGCCTCGTCCGGCATCTGGTTCTCCGCGAACCACGCGCTCGCCGCACGGTGCAGCCGAGGGATGCGGTCCGCGTAGTCACAGGCGAGCTGGGCGCGCAGCACATCGAGGAACAGTGGATGGTACCGGTACCACTGCCGCTCGGTGTCGAGCGCCTGGATGAACATCTGCGACCGCTCGAGCTGCCCCAGCAGTGCGTGTCCTCGGGTGATGCCAGGCAGCGCATTGCAGAGCGCCCCGTGGAGTTGCTCCACCACGGAACTCAGCACCAGGAACTCGCGGACCTCCTCGGGTTGCTCGCGCAGCACCGCGTCCGCCAGGTACCGGGCCACGTCGTGATTGGAGCCCATGGCCTTCGTCAGCGCATCGCTCACGCTCGCGTGCTCACCCGCCGACAGCAGCGCCAGCTTGACGCCAGCGACCCAGCCTTCCGTCCGCGTGCGGAGGGAGTCGATGTCCTCCGGCGTGAGCACCGCGCCGCACAGGCGCAGGCCCAGCTCGCGGATGGCCTCGCCGTCCAGGTTCAAGTCCCGGCCGTCGAGCGTCACCAGTTGCTCGGTGAGCTTCAGCTTGGCCAGGTCCAGCTCGGGGATGGTGCGCGACGAGACGACCCAATGCACGTGCGGTGGTGAGTGGTCCAGCAGGTACGAGAAGGCCCGCACCAGGGGGCGCTCGCGCAGGACATGGAAGTCGTCCAGCACCACGACGAGCTCGCGGCCCAGGCTCCACAGGCTTTGCAGGATGACGGCCGTCGCGTGCTCGGGCTGGCTCGTGCTGTACGCGTCGAAGTCTGGAACGGCCCGGCGAATCGCCCCGACCAGGTATGCGAAGAACCGCTCGGGAGCGTTGTCCTGCTCGTCCAGCGACAGCCAGGCAAGCAGGTGCGGCACGTGTGCTTCGCGGTACCACTGCGTCAGCAGCGTCGTCTTGCCGGAGCCGAGCGGGGCCGTCACCAGCACCAGCTTCCCGCTCACCCCATGGTCGATTCTCCGCAGGGCGGCGCCACATGGCACCAGCACGGATGCTGCCCGGGGTGGGGAGAGCTTCGTGGGCAGCAGATCCGGAGCACTTCGAAGGCTCGGCATGAGCACGTCCCTCTTTGGCCGGTTGCGTCAGGCACTAGACCACGGAAAACGGGTGAACCGGGTTGATGTGCGCGAAGGCAACCCCGCAATGAGTGTCGCGAAATGGACACCGCAATGCGTTACACACGCGGTTTCGCGGCTTTGCGGCGCCGGGTGCCCGCGAGCAAAGCCTGACGCGCCGTGCCGGTGGCTGCCTTTGGGCGTGGGGAGGGGCCGGTCCCCCTCCCTTCGGTGGGGGCGTTGTCGCGAGGCCCGCTGCTAATCCCTGGACAGCAACGCTTTCCCGTCTCGTGAGGAGGTCCCTATGGTGGGTACTCAGCAAGTGGGCGCGCGCAGGAGTTGTTGGCGCGCCCGCACCGTTTCGTTGTGCGCCGTGGTGTCCTTGTTGGCCGCATTCACCGCGGCGGCCCAGGTGCCCTCGTTCATCACGTTCGACAGCGCGCACGTGCGTCCCCTGGCGCTCTCCCCGGACGGGACGCGGTTGTTCGCCGTCAACACGCCGGACAACCGCCTGGAGGTCTTTTCCATCAGCAGCGCGGGGCTCTCACTCGTCGCGACGGTGCCCGTGGGCCTGGAGCCCGTCGCTGTCGCCGCGCGCAGCAACACGGAAGTCTGGGTGGTCAACCACCTGTCGGACAGCGTCAGCGTGGTGAGCCTGGTGGGCACGCCGCGGGTGGTGCGCACGCTGCTCGTGGGCGATGAGCCGCGCGACATCGTCTTCGCCGGCACCAACGGCCATGCCTTCATCACCACCGCGCACCGGGGCCAGCACCGCACCGACCCGTCCATCGCCTCGGTTCCCGGGGCGGGAGACCCGAAGCTGACCACGCCTGGCGTGGGGCGCGCGGACGTCTGGGTCTTCAACCCGGCTTCGCTCGGGGCGACGCTGGGCGGTACGCCCCTGCGCATCGTGACGCTCTTCGGCGACACGCCGCGCGGGCTCGCCACCAGCCCGGACAAGAAGATTGTCTACGCGGCCATTGCCCAGTCCGGCAATCAGACGACGTCCGTCAGCCTGGGGAGCGTGTGCGACGGGTTCAAGGAGCGGGACATGTGCCTCGTCTTCCCCGACACCCCGCCATTCGGAAACAACCTGATGCCGGGCGGCCTGCCCGGGCCCGCGACGAACTTCGAGGGCGCGAAGGCGCCGGAGGCCGCCCTCATCGTGAAGTGGAACAGCGCCGCCGGGCAGTGGCAGGACACGCTGGGCCGCAACTTCAACAACGGCGTGCGCCTGCGTCTGCCGGACAAGGACGTCTTCGCCATCGACGCGGACACCCTTCAGGAGACGGCTTCCTTCTCGGGCGTGGGGACCACCATCTTCAATCTGGCCACCAACCCGAAGTCGGGCGTGGTGTATGCCTCCAACAGCGAGGCCAACAACCTGACCCGCTTCGAGGGCGCCGGTGAATACGGCGGCAGCACGGTGCAGGGCAACCTCGCGCAGATGCGCATCACCGTCATCTCCGGGGGCACGGCCTACCCGCGGCACCTCAACAAGCACATCGACTACTCGAAGCTGGCGGGGAAGCCCGGCTTCGACCCCTCGGTGAAGAACCACAGCCTCTCCACGCCGACGGAGATGGTCGTCTCCCGGGATGGCACGAAGCTGTACGTGGCCGCGTTCAGCTCCAGCAAGATTGGCGTCTACGACACGGCGTCGCTGGAGAGCAATGCGTTCGACCCGCGCACCGTGAGCGCCAACCACATCCCGGTGAGCGGCGGCGGGCCCAGCGGTCTGGTGCTGGACGAGGCGCGCAACCGCCTCTACGTGATGACCCGCTTCGACAACGCGGTGAAGGTCATCGACCTGGCCACCAAGGCGCAACTGTCCTCGGTGTCGCTCTACAATCCGGAGCCCGCCTCCGTCGTCCAGGGCCGCCCGTTCCTCTATGACGCCAACTTCTCATCAGCCAACGGTGAGTCGTCGTGCGCCAGTTGCCACATCTTCGGTGACAAGGACGAGCTCGCCTGGGACCTGGGCAACCCGGATGCGACGGTGACGGCCAATCCCATCAACATGCGCCTCGCGAGCGACCTTGAGATTGGCATCTTCCGTGCCTTCACCGGCCACCCGAGCTCGCCCCTCAACGGAACGGGGAAGCAGAACGAGTTCCACCCGATGAAGGGGCCCATGACGACGCAGACCCTGCGCGGCATGACGAACCAGGGCGCCATGCACTGGCGGGGTGACCGTTCAAATGGCTTCTTCGGTGTCGATGCCGGCGGGGAGGAGATGTCCTTCAAGAACTTCATCGTCGCCTTCCCGGAACTGCTGGGCCGCGCGTCGATGCCCACCGAGGCGGAGATGGACAAGTTCACGGCCTTCCAGCTTCAGGTGCAACTGCCGCCCAACCCCATTCGCAGGCTGGACAACGCGCTCACGGCTTCGCAGAAGGCGGCGAGCGACTTCTACTTTGGCAGCCGCCGGGTGGACGGCATCGCGATTGGCGAGGACAACGGGTTCAATTGCAATGGCTGCCACAGGATTGATGGTGCGCAGGGCTTCTTCGGCACGGATACCCGGTCCAGCTTCGAGGGCATCAGTCAGATCATGAAGATTCCCCACGTGCGGAACATGTACACGAAGGTTGGCATGTTCGGCTTCCCGGACAGCAGCTTCTTCCTGCACCCGGAGACGGGGCAGTTGGGGGACCAGGTTCGCGGCTTCGGCTTCACGCATGACGGCGCGGTGGACACCCTGTTCCGCTTCTTCAGCGCCATCGTGTTCTCCAACACCAGCATTGGTGGGCCCCTCGTGGGCTTCCGGAACGACACCGAGCGTCGCCAGATGGAGGACTTCATGCTGGCGGCGGATACCGACCTGGCGCCGATTGTCGGCCAGCAGGTGACGCTCACGGCATCGAATGCCGCCAACGTGGGGGCTCGCATCGACCTGCTGATTGCGCGAGCCCGAGCGCAGTTCACGTCGAAGGTGCTCGGTGGCGCGACCTACGAGGCCGACGTGGTCGCGAAGGTGGCCGTGGGCAGCCGGGTGAAGGGTTTCCTGTACGAACGAGGTCCCGGGACCTGGAAGCCCGATGATGGCAGCGCGAACATCTCCACCATGGCGCTCCGAGCGCTGGCGAACACCGCGGGGCAGGAGGTGACCTTCACCGCGGTTCCTCCAGGCTCCGGCACGCGCATCGCGCTCGACCGGAACCTGGATGGCAGGCTCGACGGCCAGTAGCCGGTGAACGTGTTGACCTCGGCGGGAGCTGGGGTGGACGCAGTCGGTTGGATGGCAACCCACCGGTGCCTCAACACGCCGGTGGGTTCGCCAGTTGTTGCTTCCCTCCGCCGGGCCGCTGGCGGGGACGCGCCGCGCTGGGAGGCACCCGCCGTCCGCGGTTCCGTGTCGCCCCAGGCATCGGTCATTCGTCCTACGGACGGATGGCCGATGCCTGTCGAAGGGCGTGTCCCATAATGTCCTCCGTCATGGACACACGCGCCCTGACAGAACGCCTCACCATCGCGACGCCCTGCGAGATGCGCTGGGAGGACATGAAAGGGGATGCACGTGTCCGGCACTGTGGTGCCTGCAGGCTCTCCGTCCACAACCTGAGCGAGATGACCACGCTGGAGGTGGAAGCGCTGCTCCAGCCCGGTGGGAGCGTCTGTGCCCGGCTCTACCGCCGGCCGGATGGGACGGTTGTCACGGGGGATTGCCGTCGCATCTGGAGCCAGCAGCGAGAGGAGGCGGTCACGCTCCTGGGCACGGCGGCGACCGTGGTGGCCGCGTTCTCATTCCTCGTCTTGATTGTGGCGCTGACGATCACCCTCTACGGCGACCACATCCGGCGCCTCTTCGGCCATGCCACCGTGGGAGCCTTGCCGGCCACGTCGCCGCCCACCGTGAGCGCGCCCTCCCCCTCGCTGGGGGGACACAGGGCTCCGTGACTCGCGAGCAGCCGAGGCGGCCGGCTGTCAGGGGCGTTGAGGCGGCACTCTGCACGCGGCATGTCCCATGATGATGTCGCCGTCGACGGTGCTCGTAGGGGTCGGCGTCCATCCGGATGCAAGCCGGGCATCGAGGAGTTCATCTGCGCTGGGGCGGTGGTCCCACACGGAGACCGAAGTCGGTCGGACTGCTCCTCGGGGGCCACGGCGCGGGTCTGCACCGTCCGGCTCTCCGTGGGCACCCGCAGGCGGCCGCGGAGAGGGTCGTGCCACCGGGAGAGCACGGCCTTCGCATGGCTCACCCTTGAAGGCCGATTTCATCAGGCGATCATCGCATGTTCGCCCCTAGAACCGGTGTACCGCCGTGAGCCTCACGACGGGGTGCAGCGTCTGCGTTGTCTCGACGGTGCGCTCGGGCTTCGAAAGCAGACACCAGGAGAACAGCGTGCAGGTCGCGGAGCGCGGCAGCTCGGTCTCCTGCCGGAGGTGGCTGAACCCAGCGCCGCCCGCCAGGGCGATATGCCACTGGTTGCCCAACCGCTGCGAATACCCGACCAGTCCGCTGACGGAGGCGCGGAGCTTCGATACATCCTCATCCGCGTCGAAGAAGGTGCCATCGCCCTGGACGGACAGGAAGGGGCCCTGGAAGGGCCTCCCGGTCAGATAGACGCGGCCGCCAGCCTGAAGGCCCGTTGCCTTCATGTTCACACCCACGTGCCCGCCTGCGAACACCGAGATGAACGGTGACAGGGGTTGCTCGATGTCCACGATGAAGGCCATCGACGCAGGGGAGACGGAGTCCACCGAGAGCGAGTGCACGCCCAGGGCCGCCGCGCTGCTCAACCTCTGGGTTCCCCCATGGACAGCGGGAGGCACGGAATGGGGGGCGACAGTCGGTTCTTCCTGGGCGTGCGCGAGCATCGGCGCGGACACGAGGCCAGCAAGAGCACGGACGCGAAGGGAGCTGAGATTCATGTGCCCATACCCATCAAGGGGCATGCCAACGCGAAACCCCACGAAATGACAGAAGGCCGTGTCAGCCACTGTGCATGCAGTTGCACAAGTGCGAAGCCGTGCTCGCGGCTTCAGGGGCTCCGCCGGAGGTACCTGTCCAGGAAGGAGAGGATTCTGACGGAGGTCTCCGCCTCGCTCTTCGTGCTGCTGAAGCCATGGCCATCATTGGGGAGGACGAAGTAGTCGATGGGCACGCCGTTCTTCCGGACGGCCTCGACGAGCGCGTCCGTCTTGGCCTTGGGCACGCGCGGGTCGTTGGCGCCCTGGATGACGAGCAGGGGCCTGCGAATCTTCTCCGCATGGAACAGCGGGGAGATTTCTCGAAGCATCGCCTCCTGCGTCTGGGGGTTGCCCAGTTCCTGGTAGAGCGCCTCGCGCAGGGCCTCCTTGTGGGGCGGCAGCTCTCGTAGCGCGCTCAGCCAGTCTGTGATGCCGAACGCATCCACGCCCACGGCGAAGACGTCGGGATGGAACGCCAGCGCCGCGAGCACCATGTATCCGCCGTAGCTGGGGCCCAGGATGCCCACGCGCGCGCCATCCACGTAGGGGAGGGCGGCCAGGTACTTCTTCGCCTCGACGCAGTCCTGGAGCGGCGCCTTGCCGTGCTGCTGGTCATCCGCCGCGAAGAACGACTTGCCGTAGCCCTCGCTGCCCCGGTTGTTGACGGCGAGCACCACGTAGCCGTGGTGGACGAGGAACTGGAAGAAGCTGCTGTAGCCCTTGGTGGACTGTCCTCCCGGTCCCCCGTGGACGAAGACGATGGCGGGGGCGCGCTGCTTCGCGGTGGCCTGATGGGGCTTGTAGAGCAGCGCCGGAATCTCCAGCCCGTCGAAGGACTTGAAGCGCACCCGCTCCGACTCCACCAGGTGCTGGGTGTCCAGAGCCCGGCCTAGCGAGTCGGTCAGCCGGGTGAGCTTCTTCGTCTCGAAGTCGTAGACGTACAGGTTGCCGGGCGAGCGGTCTCCGTCGACGTGGAAGGCCATGCGCTTCTCGCCGCGGGACAGCGTCACACCGGAGATCGCCCCCTCTGGAATCCCTGGCAGGGACACGCGCCTGCCGGCCTTCACGTCGTGGACTCGAAGCGTGGTGCGGCCGTCCTCGTTGACGCGGGTGATGCGCCACGTGCCACGCCGCGAGAACACCGTGGAGAGCACGTCCCAATCCAACTGCTCCACCAACTCGCGCTTCCCGGAGGCGAGCACGTGGCGCTCCACGCGATTGAACTCGGAGCCCTCGTTGGTGAGCAGGTACAGCGCGGAGGACGCCGGGTCGAAGGTCGCCGCCTTCCAACTGGCCGAGCCCTCGTGCGCGGTGAGGTGCCGACGCTGCTGGGTGGCGAACTCGTAGAGGTAGACGTCGCTGTCGGACAGCGTCCGTGACTTCTCCAGGGCCAGCCACTTCTCGTCCGGGGAGAGGGCGCCGGGCACATGCTCGCCATCGCCCGCGTAGAGCAGGGTGCGGGCATACGTCTTGGCGTCGTAGCGGTAGAGGTCCTGGAAGCGCGCGTCGCGCTCGTTGGTGAGGACGTAGAAGGCGGCGCCGTCCTGGCTCCAGCCGAAGAAGGACGCGCGGTGCTCGTCGCCGGGCGTGAGGTCCTTCTCCTGGCCGTCCAGCGTGCGCACGTAGAGGTGGGCGAGTTCGTTGCCTCCCGAGTCTCGCGTGAAGAGGACGCGGTCATCGGTGGGGAAGTAGGCGACGGCGATGGAGGCGTCCTGGGGGGAGCGGGTCAGCTGCGTGCGCTTTCCGCCCGTCACCGGGACGGAGAAGACATTGAAGACGCCAGTCTCGTTCGACGAGTACAGCACCCGCTTCTCATCCGAGGAGAAGGACGCACCGAGCACGGAGGTCGTCTCCATGAACTGCTCGACGGTGTAACGCTTTGCCGGGCCTGGGGGCCTGGTTGTCCCGGCGCGGGGAGCGGACAGCGCCAGTGAGGGGAGGACCACGATGGCGACAAGGGCTCGCGTGAGGGTGGACCAGGAGGTCATGGGGGTTCCACAAGTCGGGCGGTGGAGCAGGGGCGTGCAAGAGACTGTGGCGCGATTGGGGGCGGGAGACGAGTTTCCAGATGGAAGGCGTGGCACCGCGCCAGGAGGAGGGCTCAGCGCACACCCCTTGCCTGCGCCGGGTGCGAGGTTGGCTCCGGCGCACAGGCGCCGGTCCCAACTGCTCCGACGCGGGACGGCGCTGCGAAGCGGCGGTGGCACCCGCGTAGGCGGCGCGCCAGGGCGCCGCTGTCAGGAACGGACCGGCCCGGGCTCGCGTCCTCAGAGGGAGCGGGCCTCTGCACCGGTTTTGCACTGACACCCAGGCTCACCGGTGGAGGAGGTTCCCATGAGATGGATGCGCACGTTGACGTTGGGTGTGTTGGCGATGTCGGGCGGCTGTACCGAGAGCAAGGTGGCGGAGGACCAGGACATCGTCCTGAGCGGACGACTCGTTGACGAGGCGGGCGCGCCGCTCTCGGACGCGCTGCTGAAGCTCTACCGCAGTGAGAACTCCGCGTGCGCGTTCGCTGCCTTCTCGGCGAGTTGGAGGTCGGTAAAGACCCGCGCCGATGGCACCTTCGAGGTCGACCTGCTGGGGGCGGACACCCGAAACGGGAGCATCGCGCGTTGCTTCGTGGCCCGCTCGCCCGAGCAGTCCCAGGGAAGGCGCGTTTCGGCCTTCTTCCTCATCCAGCAGTCGGAGGTCGCGCTGCCCGTCATCCAGGAGTGGACCGGCACGCTGACGGCCACCGCGCAGGCGCAGGGCGTGAGCGTGGGCTTCCGGCCGCTGTCCGCCACCCACGGTGCCGGGAACGATGAGCACGTGCTGTACCTCCACCCGTCGAGCGCCAGGGAGGCCTGGCAGGTGCTCAAGGCCACCTCGCCGGTCCTCCTGAGCGACTACGTCCTCGAGGACACGGAGGGGCTCAGGGCCTCCCTCATCACCACGCGCGATGTGAATGCGGGGGGCGTGACGGTCGGCCTCACCTATTCCAGCGATGACGTTGTCCTGCCTCGCCGCGCCCTCGTCCCGGCAAGCCGTGGCGCGGCGTGCACCTACCTGAACGCCGAGACGCCCTGCCGCGTCACCAACGGCGACCTCGGCGGGATTGTGCTCTTCCAGGAGGGCGTCCGTGAAGTCGCCGTGCAGCTCTCGCGGCCCGTGGTGCCTCGCAAGGCCGTGCTGCGCAACTTCGGGGTGACGGGCACCATGCGCGAGCTGGTGCTGGAGGGAAGCGCCGACGGCGCCCAGTGGATGCCCCTGGCCAACTTGCTCGATGGCGAGAGTGTGCAGTCCTTCATGGAAGTGGACCTCACGGGCACGACACCGGTGTCGCAGGTCCGTGTTCGGGCAACTCCGCAAGAGGCGGTGGGAGCGTTGCGCTCGCTGGGGCAGCTCTCGCTCTTCGAGGAGTGACAGGACCGCGGCCAGGGTTCTTCGTTTCTCGGTGAGGGAAATCGGGGCTCGGCTCCGTTCAGGGGAGTGACGGCGAATGAGCGCCGTCCTTCCTCACGGAGTTCCCGCTATGACGTCGCACCGTTCATTCCGAGCGCTGGCCTGCACTGGTGCCCTCTCCCTCCTGGGGGCATTCCCCGTATGGGCGGCGCCCACCGAGCCGTCCGGACCGCGCGAGATTGCCCGCATCGGGACTTCTGACAGCCATGTGCTCTGGCTCGAGGGAGAGGGGGGCGCGGTCAACGTGGCCGTCATCGCCCAGTATCCGCAGCGTCCGCTCGTGGCCCCTCGTTTCTTCCAGACACACTCGGCGGCGGAGGTGTTCCTGGCCGTGGCACCCGAGGGGCACGCGCTGCCCTCGGCCCTGGCGGACCACGCGCTCGTCGCGATGGATGAGGGCGAAAGAGCGCAGCTCCGGCGGCAGAACGAGGCAGAGCTCTCCGCCTTACCGACCACCTTCCCCGAGGAGCCTCGCTCGCTCACCGGGAGCTGCTCGGCCTCGAACCGCGCCTGGGCTGCCTCCGTCTATGGGGACCCCACCTGCGGGGACCCAAGCCAGGAGGTCATCCACACGGCCTTCACAAGCGACTACTACTGCAATTCCCCGGGCTGTGACTTCCCACTCGGAAGTGAGGACGGCTATCAGTGCTCCCCTCAATTGCTCGCCTGCGACAAGGTTCGTGGCACCGCGACGCGAGTCCGTCTGCGCGCCACCGACTGGAACGGGGCCCTGTCATTCAATCATCCAGGGCACTCCATGCACTTCGCCGTGCTGAACTGCGCGGGCAATGGGCCGGTGACCTTCAACTTCAGCCGAGGCACGGGGGCCGACAGCGTGCAGCTCAACCCTGGACAGATGGGGAACGTCAAGCTCGGGGCGCACATCGCTCCATCCCTCGCCGCCACGCGCGTCACCATGGGTCGGTGGACCGAAGGCCTGCCCGCGAGCGGCTCCTCGTACGTCTCCAACGCCATGTCGGTGGCCGACAATTCTGGCACGGCGGACGCCGTGCTTGCCTGCGGAGACATCATCACCCGTTACACCATGTCGGACCTGACCGTCCCTGCCTGCCACAACTACGCTGACCTCGCGCTCTGCAACGGCACCAACTGCAGCAACGCCTGCTATTACACCTGGTAACGGGAAGGCTGCTCTGCCCCCGCTTCCGGACGGACTTGCTCCGGGCGAGGGCAAGCTGCTAGGGCACGCGCCCGCCAATGACCAAGACCTCCTTCGGGCGCGCACTCCTCTCGCTGTTGCTGTGCTGTATGTTCACCACCGCTTGTTCCTCGGAGGGGCCCGTAGGCCCCCAGGGGCCGGCGGGACCGCAAGGGCCGCAGGGCCCCGCGGGCGGGCCTCCGGGGCCGCAGGGCCCCGCGGGTCCGCGCGGAGAGCAGGGCCTGACGGGCCCACGAGGCCCGATGGGCGTGGAAGGCCCGCGCGGCGTCATGGGTCCCCAGGGCTCGCAGGGGCCCAAGGGCGACACGGGCGAGCAGGGCCCGCCTGGCGCGACGGGCGCGCAGGGCCCCCAGGGTCCCCGGGGCGACACCGGTCCGGCGGGCCCCATGGGGCCTGTGGGGGAGTCGCCGGAGATCTGCACGCCGGGAGAGTTCTTCTGCGAGGGAACGAGGCTGTGGGCCTGCACGCGCTCGGGGACGGACGCCGTGCTGAACACGAAGTGTGCGGGTGGCACGACGACGAATCCCACGGGGTGCTTCACGACCGCCTGCGCCCCCGGCGACGCCGCGTGCTGCCGCACCGAGAAGCCCACGTGTCAGTGGTCCATGAGCCGCCCCACCAGCAGCACGGGCGCGGGCTACGAGAACACAAATGGCGGCTTCGTTTCGCCTGACCGTTCCTACTGTTACGCGCCCTCGAGCTGCCTCTCGACGGATACCTTCACCGTGCAGATGGGAATCACGGGCAATGAGAGCGTCACCTGTGGCGCGGTCTTCTCGACGCTGATTATCCGGTTGACCCGGCCCATGACGGCGCCGGGGCAGGTCTTCACCTTGCCGACCTCCAGGGTGTCGCTCTCCCTGTTCGCGGATGAAAACGCCCGAGCCTGCTCGAACTGGACGGGCACCGTGACCTGGCATTCCGAGGTCCCGTCTTGGAGCGTCAGCGTCAACGCGACCTGCTCGGAGACGGGCAAGAGCCACATCCAGCTTGTGGGCAGCTTCAGCGGCGACACCTGAGCCGCCCACGGCCCGCCCACGCCCTGTCCTCACCCGGCTGGGCGTGGCTGTTGGACGCTGGAGCCGCGTGGTCCGAACGTCATGCAAGGGCAGGACCGCACGGGGCGCTTTCCCCGGGATTCCGAGCTCGCGGGCGGACCTTGCCTCCACGCCGCAACCATCTCTCGTCTCAATAAGGGAATCAGGGCGTCAGGCCGCTTGAGTCATGGCCCCCACGTTCGTGGGAGGCCTTTGCTCGCGAGGTCCACGATGCCGTCCATGTTGCGTCCGTCCTGGGGGCTGCTTTCCTCCTGCGTCCTGTTGCTGTCCACGCTCTCCGCCTGCGACGAATCCGGCCCCACTCCTGATGCAGGGACCTGGCTTCCCGAGGACTCGGGGTCGCCGGACTCCGGCGCTCCCGATGCGAGCGCGGAGGCGCCGTGGGATGGCGGCTACACCGTGCTGGAGGAACACGGTGACTGGATTGACCGGGGCCGTTACTCGCCATGCGACTTCAATCAGCAGGGAGACCCCACCACCATCCGGTGTGATGACCTGTCGCGCTACGACGTTTCGCAGTGCTCACCGGAGGCGCTCTCCCAGGTGGCGCAGCACGGCATCTACCTGGCCGACATGCGAGGTGAGCGCCTGCTGTCTGACGGAGGGACCCAGATTGCCCCCGACTTCACCACCTACCAGCTCTTCTCCGACGGAGGGACGGACACGCTCAACGGCCAGCCGTTGCTGACGCGGCACACGGACGGTGGGAGCTTCTTCGTCGTTGGCAGCCGCACCAATCCCTTCAATGGGGCCGTCACTGTCACCGCGCTCGCCGGCTGCCAGGTGCCCTCACCCGGCATCATCACGGGCTGCTACGCCCGCTGCACCAACGGAAGGTTCAGCCGGGCCGGCACCTTCGAAGCGCGGCGCATGCCCTCACAGCGAGGGGAGGGCGAGTCCTCGGGCGGGCTGCGCCTCATCTCCGAGTCCCCCGTCGCACTGGGGGATGCCGTGGACGTCTATGTCACGAAGAACCACGCCTACGTCGTCTCCATCGACGACCTTGGCGGCACCAGCAACGGCGGACTCACCGTCTTCGACGTGAGTGACAGGGCGCACCCCATCTTCAAGGCCTCCATCAGTCTGCCGGGGGACTCGAGCTGGAATGGCGTGTGGGCCAAGGAGGATGCCCTCTACATCGCCGGCAACCGCGCGGGCGTCGTCGTCTATGACATCTCCAACCCCGCGCAGCCTGAGTACGTGCGCCACCTGCCCGCGGGGCAGGGGGCGCACACCGTGCTGGTGGATGGAAACCGGCTCTATGCGATGTCACCCGGCGAGGTGACCTATGTGCACGACGTCACCTCGCCGCTGGCGCCCGTCCTGCTCCAGCTCATCACCGTGCCGTCCGAGTTCTCCTCGGGGGGCGCGCATGACGCCTTCGCGTACGAGGGCCGCCTCTACGTCAGCAATGGCTTCGGTGGTTACTCCATCATGGATGTCACCGACCTCGACAACGTGCGGCACCTGGGCCAGTACGTGCACGGCTTCAACGTCTTTGCGCACCACAGCGCCGTGGGGACCTTCGCCGGGCGCACCATCGCCTTCGAGGGCACTGAATTCAATGGCAGCCACCTGCGCGTGCTGGACGTCACCGACCCGGCGAACATCGTCAAGATGGGGGAGTTCCGCCTCAGCCCCGTCACGTCCATCCACAACCTGATTCTGAAGGGCCACCTGCTCTACGTCGCCTGGTACCACGAGGGCGTGCGCGTGCTGGATGTGTCCAACCCCACGAAGCCGCGCCAGGTGGCGCACTACAACACCTTCCGTGAGAGCGACCCTGGCCGCACGGACAACCTTTTCGAGGGCACCTTCGGCATCCGAGTGCCCGGCGACGGGTACGTGTACGCCGCCGACTCCGTGCGCGGCCTGCTCATCCTCAACGAACTCTGAGCGACCCACGGCGTCGCTGGAGCAGTGGAGGCTCTGAGGTCACGCCTCAGCGGGCCGCGGCCTTGGCGCGCTCGACCTGGCGCGCCCGGGCGCAGCCTTCGTTGACGCCCAGGTCGCACGCCTTCTTCAAGTCGGACAGCGCGGACTTGAGGTCCCGCAGGTGGTAGTGCGTCCCGCTGCGCTCCATGTAGGCCAGCCCGTGGTCGGGATTGCGTTCGATGAAGGCATCCCAGAGCGGGAGGATTTCCTTGAAGCGCCGCTCGCGCGCCAGGGCGTAGTCCCGTTGCTGCACGGTGCGGAAGTCCTCCGCCCCCTCGCCTTGCTTCTCCTCGGCTCGTGCCTCCGCCTGCTGTGGAGATTTGACGACCCATGCACGCCGCCGCGCCACCTCGGGGTTGCCTGGAGCGAGCTCCCCAGCCAGTTCCAGCAGGCCCAACGCTTCCTCACGGCGTCCGGCCTTGTGCGCCTCCCAGGCGTCGTAGATGACCCCCTTCACCACGTGGTCCCGCAGCGTCCGTCCGTCCGAGTCCGTCGCGTCCAGCCGCAAGGCGTGCAGGAGGTCCTTGCCCGCGGGTTCCCACTTCCGGCTGTTGGAGAAAATCCGAGCCCGTTCGAAATAGACGGACGCACGAGCGGGCCGCAGGGCCACGGCCCGGTTCGCCTCCTCCAGCGCGGCGTCCAGGGCCTTGGTGCGGCGCAGTTGCTTCGCCCGAGCCAGCCTGAACTCCCAGTAGTCGCCAGCTGACAGTGCCTGGGCGAGCAGGACCAGCCCCTGGTCGTGCTTGCCCCGGACCGCCAGGTCGTGTGCGCGGTCAAAATCGGCGAAGCCGCGCAGGAAGCCCATCTTGGGGTGAGCAAGGCTCTGCGCTTCGCCGAAGGCGTCCATCTTCTCGTAGGTGCCGCCCCAGCGTGGAGCGAGACCGTGGAGATAGACGGCCCGGACGTCCGCACACGTGGGGCACTGCTCCATAGCGCGGGTGTAGGCGCGCTCGCGAGCCTCGTCGTCGCCCAGCGCGTTCGCCACGTAGATGAGCGGCCGCGCCGCCGCGACCGCCTTCGGCTGGAGCGACCACGCTTGGACGAGATCGGGCACCGCGCGTTCGAAGGCCTCATGCATCCCGGCGAATTCCTCCTTCGCCGTTGCCCACACGGTCTTCCCGCCGCGGCGCAGGTATCCCACCGACACCCAGTGGGTCCCCCTCGCGAGGTAGGGCGCGAAGGAGCGCGGTGACGCTTCCACCCAGGCGTCGAGGAGCTCCGTCGACTCGGAGGAGCCGTTGCCGAGCGCCAGGATGCCGTCCGTCATCCAGTGCTCGTCCTGGGGGTTCGACTCCATGCCCCACTGGAGCTGCTCGACCGCCAGCGTCAGCTCCTCGAACTGGCGCCGGAGCAGGAGCGAGCGCAGTGCCACCCCGTCCACATGCCCTTGGGGGACTTTGCCCTCCTCGCGCCCGGCAGGCGTCACGATGGGAAGCCCTTGCGGCGCGGGGCCGGGGGCGGGTGTCAGGACGGGCTCCTGGCGCGCCGCGATGCGCGCTTCGACCTCGGCGCTCCGCGTTGCCCGTGAAGCGGTCACGGCAAGTCCGGCGCCCAGACCTATGACGAGGGCTCCCGCGCCGAGCGCGGTACGAAGAGATGGCATTGAGCCTGGCATCCTACTCAAGACAGGCCGCTGCGTGCCTTCCCGGCCGTCTTCTGGACAGGGACCGTGGACCGGGGCAGATGTGTGCATACCGATGGCCTCCCGTCCTCCCTCCGTCCGTGCCTCTTCCCCCCGGACGCAGAAGACGAAGCAGCTCCCTGCCGGCGCCCGGCGCGCCGTGAGGAAGGATTCCAGTCCGGGCTGGGGCCGCTGGATGTTTGGCGGATGGCTGCTGTTCGTCGTCTGGCTCAGCGTGGAGTACGTGCGGCTGCCGGACGTCCGCGCGCTTCAGACGCAGAACCCGCGCACCACCGCGCTCATCACGCAGCGGGCCGAGGAGGCGCTGGCGGAGGGGAAGAAGCCCCGTGTGCGGCAGACCTGGGTGCCCCTGGAGGCGGTGGCGCCGCACGCGGTGGATGCCGTGCTGAGCTCCGAGGACGCGCGCTTCTACAAGCACGAGGGCGTGGATTGGATCGAGGTGGAGAACGCCCTCGAGCAGTCCGTGCGGAAGGCGCGCCTGGGCCGCGGAGCGTCCACGCTCACCCAGCAGTTGGCCAAGAACCTCTACCTCTCCACGGACCGCAGCCTCTTGCGCAAGGGCAAGGAGTTGCTGCTCGCCCGCCAGTTGGAGTCCCATCTGTCCAAGCAGCACATCCTCACGTTGTATGTGAATGTGGTGGAGTGGGGAGAGGGCGTGTATGGCATCGAGGCCGCGGCGCGTGAGCACTTTGGGACTTCGGCGCGGGCGCTCTCCGTGGCACAGGGGGCGATGCTCGCGGGAATGCTGCCCGCCCCACGCCGCTGGCTGCCCGCCCAGAAGCCCGAGACGCTGCGTATCCGGGCCGGCGCCATCATCGGGAGGCTGCAGCGCGAGGGCCGCATCACCGCGACGCAAGCCCGCGAGGCTCAGGCCGAACTCTCGCGCTTCTTCGGCGAAACCTCCGTGCCCGGCTCCGTGGTGGAGGCCATCTCCCGGCTGTCCTCGGAGAGCTGACCCGCGGGCCCGGCCGGGCTTGCCTCGAACGATGGGGACCGCGCCGCGGGGCCTCCCGCTACCTCGGCGTGTTGATGAGCGTCAGCCGGTGTGGCTCCGGCGTCGCCCAGTTCTGGGGGCTGTTTCCAGACAGCGCAACCCCGTCGAGGATCACGTTGCTGTCGAAGAAGTAGAGCGCCCCGCCCTCCGGTGCCCTGTTGTTACGGAACTCGCCGCCGCGGAACGTCCATTGGTTGCTGGCCGGGAGGTGTGCGGTGTTGACCGCGCCGCCCACGCCTCCGAACTGGGTTCGCGGACCGGTGCATTCGTTGCCGTGGAAGATGTTCCCCGTGGCGACGCCCGAGCTGGTCGGCGCAATCAGCATCAGCGCGCCGCCGAACGCGGGCGCCTTGTTGAAGCGGAACTCGTTGTGGTTCAGGTTCACGTTCCCGCGTGAGCCAATCCAAAGCGCGCCACCGGCGTTCTCGGAATAGGAGCCCTCCGCGCCCGCGCCGTTCTCGCCGTCAATCTTGTTGCCGTACTCCAAGATGCAGTGTTCCAGGAAGTCCGACCCGGCGTCCGACGTCGCCGCCAGGCGCAGTCCAGCCCAGCCTCGGGAGGGATTGTTGGCGGTGAAGACAATGGGGCTGGCCGCGGTGCCCTGCGCGGTGATTCGCCCATGCACGGCGAGCTTGTGGTGTCCCATGAAAATGAGGTGGACGCCGGGCTCGATGGTGAGCCGGCTCCCCGCGGGCACCGTCAAGTCACCCGTCACGTGATACGGCGAGCCCGCGCGCGTCAGTGTGCGTGTCGTGAGGCTTCCGGAGAGATTCGTCCCATCGGACGTGCTCACCGCGACCGTGGTGCTCGCGGTGGTGCTGCCGCTCTCGTTGGTCGCCGTGAGGGTGTACGTCGTCGTCGCTGTCGGGCGGACCTGCACCGACCTTCCAGTCACCTCACCCACGCCGTAATCGATGGAGACGTCCTGCGCGCCGGTGACTTCCCAGGACAATTCGGCGGACTCGCCCGGAGCGATGGTCGCCGGGTTTGCTTCGAAGCGCAGGATGTTGGGGCGGTCCGGGACTGGATCCGGCGAACTGCAGGCGGTGGCGACCGCGACAACGGACGAGACGGCCAGGACGAAACGACGCGAGGGGAGCATGCGCCCGTTTTATCTCAACAGGGGAGGCCCGATAACCGGGATGGGAAATGGGCCCCCACGCGCCGTCCCAAGGCCCTGAGGCCTGCGACGAACGGTCAGCCTGAGTGGCTCAGCATTCACGTGTCGATGTCATGGCCCGCGGAGCCGCTGTAGGTCCTGGACCAGGAGTCATGTCTGTGAATCAACATCCAAGCGCCAGCGGGTTTTCTTGGCGTGCCTACATCCACGTCGCGTCACACCGGGGACACATCGTGGCGCGCTCATACTCCTCTCGTGGGCCCTCGAAGCCACAGGCGTAGCAGGTCCGCAGTGTCTTCAAGACATGCGCTGCCATGGCAGGCGTGGGCTCCGTGCTCCAACTGGGCGCGGCGCTGGCGGCGGGGAGGGCCATCCCCGGCTCCCAGACGAGCTCGCATTGCAGGTCGGACAATGGCTCCAAGGGGCCGTCGACCACGGCTGCGATGAAGGCTGTCGGAAGCGTGGCCGCCGCGTGGCGCTTCACCGCCAGGCTGCCCGGTGAAACCTGGGGTCCCATCTTCATGTAGGCGGTGACACTCAGGCCCCCAGACATCACGGTGTTGAGCAGGGATTCACCGAGGTCGATTCCCATGGAGACCTCGCCCGACACCGCCTTCATGTCACTCTCCTTGGGAATCTCCAGGGTGTCGAAGAGCTTCCACGCGGGCCGCACGCGCGCGGCGTTGGGGTGAAGACTCGACTCCACCTGGAAGTGGACTTCATCGAAATCCGGGGGCAGCTCGAGCGGAAGCCGCCACCGCACCACGCGACCTCCCGCAAGAGATGGCAGCGGGAACTGGCCCAGCAGCCGGTGCGCGGGGCCCTGCTTCTGCCTGCCCATCACCTGCACGGACGACGGGGTGGTGGCGAGGGGCTCGAAGGCGGCCTGGAGCCACACGATGGCGGTGGCCTGCCCGAGTGGATTGCGAATCACGGGCTCTACGTGCAGGTGGACGGAGCCGAACTCTCGGGGGGGACGCCCGACGTGGTCGAGGACGTCAGCGTAGAAGTCATCCATGCCGCGCATCCTCGCCGAGCCAGTGGCGTATGGACAAACGGGAATCTCCGGCCTCACTCACTGCCGCCACTCGTGCATGCGGTCATGTGTGTGGCCGGTCGCGGACGCCGTCGTCAGGGTCCGCGCCATGCCCGCCACGCGCTACGGCTTCATCGATACGAGGTGATGCGCGCGGGGGCGAAGTCCTCCGATGCGTACATCAACCGGAAGGGGGAGGTGGTGCTGCGCTGGTCGTGGAGAGTGGGAAGTTCGGCTTCGTGGACGAGTCTGGCGCGTGGATGGCGGGATGATGGGCGGCCTCTGACAGCCAGGCCATGCCCCGCCACGGCGTCTCTGGGCGCGGTATCCAGGCTCCGGGACTGGCGCTCCGCCCGTGGACGCCCCGGCCCGCGCAAGTAGGCCAGAACACGGGCGGAGAGGGCTGGTCCAACGGCTGCATCGGGAGCGGGACCCCTTTCACCTGAAGGTTCATCCCATGCAGCGCCTTGTCTCCTCCGCTCTTGTCATCGTCCTGTTCACCGGCTGCGCCAGCTCGACGGTGATTCGCTCCAGTCCCAGCGGCGCCAAGGTCCGGTCGCGCTCGGGCGAAGTGCTCGGCCGGACGCCGTACGAGTACAGCGACTCGGCCACCGTCAACAACACGGAGAGCTTCACCTTGGAGTTGGACGGCCACGCTCCCGAGTACGTCACCATTCGGCGCGATCAATGGAGCGGGGCACGCACCGCGGGCGGCATCGTCGGAGGACTGTTCGTCTTCCCCGTCTTCGCCACCCTGTTCTGGGCGGCGGACTACCGGGAGTCGTACCACGTAGAGCTCACCGCGCTGCCCGACAGCGAGCCGGAAGCGCCCGCGCCGCCCGTCCGGGCGCGCCGCGCGAGCAGCGAGAAGGCGCCCACGCCCCGCCGCTGACCAACAAGCTCACGGCGCCTTCGGCCGCGAAGCAGAAGCTGTTCGTCGACAAGCCGGGCAGCCCCTTCCAGAAGGACACCTTCGGCGGAACGGTGAGCGGCAACGTGGGCTCGATGCAGGCCTCTACCTCGAGCTACAGCGGCAGTGGCGTGCACCATTACTCGGCCCAGGCGGGCCTGCGCCCCGCGCTCGCTGGCGCCACGAGCGTGGCCTCGCCCGCGAGTACCATCGAGCCGGAGAAGTCGCGCGTCGAGAAGTTCTTGGCCAAGGCCTTCCACAATGCCTTACATGCCCGCCGAGCGGCGGCCACGATTCCCGCCGCCTCCACACTCAGAAGCCCAGCAATCTCATTGGGTTGCTGGGCTTTTTCGTTGCCCTCGTGTCCTCATGTGCCCCTGCGGCGTCCGCGGGGGGCAAGTCCCGAATCCTGTGTAGTTGGTTCGGAGGGGGGGCAGGGGAGGAAAGCTCCTTGGCGGCATCGAATCGTCGGCGTGTGGCAGCGGGTGAGCGGGAGCGTGGAGGAGTTCAGGCCTTGAGCGGGACGGCGCGCGCTGGGCGCATGCATTGAGGCGCTGTCATTCGTGGGGGATAGTCGCGCCGATGCTCATCGGGATTCCCGCACTCGACGCGACGGACTGGTCACGGCTGGTACACGCCTATGGCCGCGCCACTGACACGCCTGAACACCTTCGTGCCCTGCTCACCGAGGACGCGCGGGCTCGCGGCGAAGCCATGCAGCACCTGTGGTCGGCCATCATCCATCAGGGCACCGTCTTCCCCGCGACGGCTCCGGTTGCACTCGTGATTCTCGGGTTGCTCGACGACGCGAGGCTGGATGCGGGCGAGGAGCCCGTTCGCGCGGAGTTGCTCTTGTTCCTGACGCGTGTGGTGGACGCCTTCGAGCGGAGCGGCGCGACGATGGAGGACCTGGAGTCGATGGCCCGGTTCGACCTGGGGCCGCTACTGGACGCGGACGACGATGATGCCATCTACGAGGACGAGGACGCCTCGAACGCGCTCCATGCGCAGTCCGTGCTGGCGTGTGCCCGGGTGGCGCCGTTCCTGGCCCGCTCGCTGCTGGCCAACCTGGACCATCCGGATGCCCGGGTGCGGATGCACGCGGCGATGGCCGCCACCGCGCTCGCCACGTCACCGGCGTCGGACGTGCGACCGGACGAACTGGTGGAGCGGCTGACGGAGATGGCGACGCGGACGGTGGATGTGGCGGAGCGATGCTCCCTGCTCCTGGCGCTGGGCGAGCTCAACGTGCCCC
The DNA here is from genome assembly GCF_006547365.1 of Myxococcus sp. AB056. NCBI lineage: Bacteria > Pseudomonadati > Myxococcota > Myxococcia > Myxococcales > Myxococcaceae > Myxococcus > Myxococcus sp. AB056. The sequence goes on from NZ_VHLB01000010.1 coordinate 68,139, forward strand.
TGGAGCGCTTCCTGTCGGATGCGGAGCCCTCGGTGCGCCTTTGCGCGGCGATGGCGCCGTCCCTGGCTCGGAGTGAGGTCGCGACACGCGAGTTGCGCACCGCGCTGGAGCAGCATGCCGCGCACATCAACGACTGGTTCCCGGTGAAGCCGCCGCAGCTTCCGATGCAGCCGCGCTTCACGGTCGTCCAGCGGCTCCTGGAGCGCGTCCCCGACTTCGACCTCGTCGTGGACGCGGCCGTGGCGGTCGCGCGGACCACCAAGAAGTCCTGGGTGGACTTCGAGTGGGGACCCCTCCTCGTTCACGCCTTTCCGAGTGGAGATGGGGTGGTGAGGACAGAAGCACAGCGGCGCTTCCTCGCCGCGCTCGTGGACACCTCGCACCTCTGGGACCCGCGCTTCGGCAACGCCGGGGGGCACTTCCGGAAGGCGGGGCTCCCCTATGAGCGCGAGGCGTGCGCGAGGCTCGTGAGCACGGCGTGAAGGGGCGGGCTGACACGCGCCCTGCTGATTGGGGCGGGTGTGATGACGAGTGGTGTCTTCGGGCTCGCGTGGACGGTGGACCACTTCGGGCAACCAGTCCCGACGAGTCCGGCAGACGATATGTGATTGTCGCGTACAATCCGGAGTCCTGCCCGATTCTGCACAAGCACTTGGCATACGTGCTCGCGCCTGGCGGGGAACTCCTGGGCCCCGATTCATCGGTCGCTAGAATCACCAGGGGCCAGCAACAACAGCGTTTGGGATTAGACAATGTCAGGCGGGTAGTGGGTTTCCACGAGTCCACCCGCTGGATGTTTGCCCTAGAGTGCCTCCAACTCGTATGCATTGGGGGTGCGCGATGGCTATCACGACCCGACAGCCTGTCTTTCATGCAATGCGAAGTCTGCTAGGCATGGGCTCTGCCTCCAATGCAAAAAGTGCCGCGCCGAGCGCAACGACCGCGACGAAGGCGTCTGACGTAGCCCCGGATTGGAGGGCGACGTCGGCAAACCTCATGGAGTCCTTCATCCAGTCCGGATACGTGATTGGAATCAACAAACCGGGCATCGCGAATCTCGAAAAGAAGGTCATGAGTGAGATGGAGGCATTCATTCGTGACAACCCGAAGCTGTCGGCGGTGGAGCTCGACAAGGCGGCGAAGCGGGTCACGATGCGTCACCTGTCCATGGCGAGGACGGATGGCCAACGGGAGGCGAAAATCAAGGCTCGCCTTCAGGAGCTCCAGCAAGACCGCTGGGGTTGATGGCTGTCCCCCAGGTGATGCTGTGTGCAGGGCCCCGCGAAGCGGGCGCCCCGAGGTGTTTCAGGGCGCGGGGACAATCCGGTACACCGCGAACTCATCGTCTTGATACAGCAGCGGGAGTTCTCGGGGGCAGATCAGCGCTTCGAACGGCGGCCGACGCAGCGGCCAGGCCCACCCAGCCCACCAGGCAGGCGACAAGCGTGGCCAGGAGGAAGCCGACTGCCGCCCGTGGCAGCGCCCTGGCATGCCACGCGCCCAGGATGATGCCGAGGGACTCGGTGATGCGCTTTGAGCGCGCCTCTGAGTAGCACTATCCCAGTGAATGCCGTCAGTTCTGATACCTGCTCGTGTGTTGAATGAGCAGACGGGAGAATCACCGGCGCGGGCTCATGTGCCGTGCGAAAATGGCGGTTGGCCAGCGGACCTTGCGCGAAGGACAGGCTCCAACTCGGCCTGATGCGCTGCAATGGCGACGTGGCGACTTCCCTCCAAGGGGAGGGGCTGGCGCTCTCGCCGTCGTCTGGCAGCACAACGCTTCGGTGGGCCCAGGCCCCTGTGTCAGGGGCCTGGGCAGGTCCGACTCACCGTCAGGTGAGCCGGACCGCGGTTACTTCCTGCGCTTGAAGGAGTCGAGCGAGGGGCAGTAGGTGGCGTACCCGTGCCCGGTGATGTCGCCATTTTCGTAGAGGCCATTCAAGTCGAAGGCCACGAAGTGCGATTCGGGAGGGGTACCGCTCAGGACGCAGGTGGGGCAGAGCGAGGCGGCCACAGGTGTGAAGGTGAGGCTCGTGCTGTGCAAGAAGTACGCAGTAGTGAGCACACCCTCGAAGTCGACGAGCGTCGCTGTCGGCTCGCCCGACATGGTTCCTACCTGCGGCGTTGCGTCCACCGGCATCCTCACCTTGTGAACGTTGACCAACTGCGGCGGGAGCGGCGAATCCTCGGTGGGGCACTCACTCGGCGCGCCGTTGTTGAGCTCGATCCAAAGCTCCCACGGGGCCTCCGGGTTGTCCGTCTCTTCATAGCCGAAGTAGGCGCTCGTCAAGACACGCTGGTTCTCGCCCAATCGGATCGTGGTCGCGGTTTCCTGGCACTCGCCCTCGCAAACGGTGAACGGGTCCGGGGCAGTGCCCCCGTCCAGGTCGGTGCCCCCATCCGGGTCGGTGCCAGCGTCGGGGTCAGTGCCCCCGTCCGGGTCGGTGCCAGCGTCGGGGTCAGTGCCCCCGTCCGGCTCGGTGCCAGCGTCAGGCTCGGTGCCAGCGTCAGGCTCGGTGCCAGCGTCGGGCTCAGTGCCAGCATCGGGCTCAGTGCCGGCGTCCGGCTCAGTGCCGGCGTCCGGCTCAGTGCCGGCGTCAGACTCAGTGCCGGCGTCAGACTCAGTGCCTGCGTCGGGCTCGGTGCCCGCGTCGGGCTCAGTGCCAGCGTCCGGCTCAATGCCCGCGTCCGGCTCAACGCCTGCGTCGGGCTGAACACCCGCATCAAATCCCGCGTCTGGCGTCGGATCGACGTCATCGGAACCACAGCCGGAAAGTGCGGGAGCGACTGTGAGGGAGAGTATCAACAGGGAGCGTATCGAGAGTCGCAGGTTCATTTCGTTGATTGTCACGGGTTTCTCGCGGAGATGCGAGGGGGCCCGGCCTTCTTTGTTACAGCTTCGTTGCATCAAGGCGGACGTGTCCACATGCCGCGAACACGGTTCCGGGCGGTCTCCAGCGCTTCACGCCGAGCTTTCACGATGTTTCCGGGACTGGCCCGGATGCAAATCATCCCATCCCAACCCGCACCACACCTGCAGTCCCGTCCGTCCCAAGGGGGGCGACGCTCCATGGAGCCTTCTCGCATGGCCTGATGGAGCCCCGCATCGGCTGGGGTTCACTGCATGTCACAGGGGCGTTGACGCGGCGGCGCGATGCACCGCGGCCTCCAGGGAAGGTCGCCGGCGGGCGAACCCGCTCGCCTGCTTTTCCCTCGCGTCCGGCACCGTCTGCCTGGCTCGACTTCGGTTCATCACGAGTGTTCGGTGCCATCGGAAACAGTTCTCGACTTGCGCTGGATTCGTGGCTCGCTACGCGCCGGTAGCGGTTGGTGCGTGCAGTCGCTCCCCAGAGCAATTAGAGCCCGATGCACGCCATGAACCCGTTCCCCGTGCATCGCGTCTCAGGCCTGCTCCTTGTGTTCTCGCTCGTCTCAGGAGGCGACGCAGGCGCGGCGCCCGCGGATGCCCCCCTGGTGTCGGAGGCGTGCGTCGAGGCCGTTCCCGCGGAGCCCCGGCTCCTCGTGCCGGAGCTCGTGCACCCGCCTCGCCGCGCCATCTGGAACGCGCCGGACGGAGGAGGGCGCAACTTCGTTGTGCCCATCGTGGAGATGGGCGCCTTCCACGCCATCTTCTGGGGGACGGCGAAGCTCCTCGGCAAGCCCTACGCGGACATCTCGCTGGAGACCATGCGTCGCAACGTCGCCGATGGCTGGGTGTGGGACGAGGATGCGTTCGCGACCAATGCGCTCGGGCACCCCTACCAGGGCTCGCTGGCCTACACCGCGGCGCGCTCGAGCGGCTTCGGCTTCTGGGGCTCGGTCCCGTTCACGGTCGCTTCAAGCGTGTTGTGGGAGCTGTTCATGGAGTCTGAGACTCCATCCACGAACGACCTCATTACAACGTCCATCGGGGGCGTCGTGCTGGGCGAGGTCCTGCATCGCACCGCGCTCGCGATTCTCGACGAAGGCGAACCCACGGTGGCGCGCTCGGTGCTCTCGCTGCTCGTCGAACCCGCGGGCGGCATCAACCGTTACCTCTTTGGCCGCCGCAAGAACGACTTCCTCCCGGTGCAGGGGAACTTCCTCCAGTTGATGGCCGGCTTCACGAGCAACGTCGACAACTACAACGACATCGACGGCACGCGCTTCGATGTTCCCAACAAGATGGAGGGGCACCTCGGCGTCGAAATGGTCTACGGCCCCCCGCAGCTCACCACGGGCGACTATGACCAGCCTTTCGACTACTTCACGCTCTTCGCGCGAATGGGCTTCTCGCGCGACACGCTGACGGTGGGATTCTTCAGCCGAGGGCTTCTCTACGGCGACCGCTTCAAGTTCCGCTCCATTTCGGGGCTCTGGGGCTTGATGGCGGGCTACGACTTCGCCAATCCGAACACGCTGCGCGTTTCCTCGGTCAGCCTGGGCATCGGCGGCGTGGCGCAGGTTCCTCTCACGTCGCAGCTCACCCTGGACGTCAACGCGAACATGGCCGGGGTGCCGTTCGGCCATGGCGGCGGTCTCACCTCGCCGGAGTCCGCTCGTGACTACCACTTCGGGCCAGGGGCGCAGTCGGCCTTCGAGCTGGGCCTGGTGCGGCGGGGTGTCGGGCGCGTCGGCGTGTCCGTGCGCAACTATCTCATCTCGGGCGCCTTCCTCGGTGAGGGCGTGGAGCTCATCACCTATGCCACCGCGCGAGCCGAGCTCCTGCTCGCCGGCCAACATGGCGTGGCGCTCGAAGCCTTCGTCGCCAACCGCGCGGGAGAGTTCGGCAGCGTTTCCGACACCATCCGCCAGCGTGCGACGCAAATCCGTCTGCTGTGGACGGTCTCGAAGGGTTCGGGCTTCGGAACGCGCTGAGGACCCGCGTGAGCGAATTCCAGCCCGAGCGCGACTCCCACTGCTCGCTCTGACCGCCCGGCTCGGCTTTGAAGCCGGAGCGCAGTTGGAGAGCCCGTCAGGTCCGCTCCTCGGTGACGCGGGCGGCCGTACTCGCAGCGAGCCGCCAGCCCTTGGCCCGCTCCTGTTCCTGCCAGAGCGCTGCGTAGACGCCGCGCTTCGCGAGCAATTCGTCGTGCGTGCCTGACTCCGCGACGCGCCCCTTGTCGAGCACGATGATGCGGTGCGCCCGCCGCACGGTGCGCAGCCGATGTGCGATCACGACGACGGTCTTCTTCCTGACCAGTTCGTCGATGGCGCGCTGGATTTCAGCCTCCGCCGACGCGTCGACGGAGGCAGTGGCCTCGTCGAGAAGCACAATGGGGGCGTCCTTGAGGATGGCACGTGCGATGGACAAGCGCTGGCGCTCACCCCCCGAGAGGGTTCCTCCTCCTTCCCCAAGCAGGGTGTCGTAGCCGTTCGGCAAGGCGGTGATGAAGTCGTGGGCGCGCGCTGCCCGCGCTGCACGCTGGACTTCCTCGAGCGAGGCGTCGGGCCGTCCAACGCGCAGGTTATCGAGGATGGTCCCGGAGAAGAGGACGACGTCCTGGAACACCATCGCGAGGTTCTGGTGCAGTTCCTCGAACGGAATGTCCCGGATGTCGACGCCGCCGATGCGGATGGCTCCCTGGCGCGGGATGTCCCACAGCCGCGCCACGAGGTGGACCAGCGTCGACTTCCCTGAGCCCGAGGCACCGACGAGCGCGGTCAGCGAGCGCTCGGGGAACGTCACGGAGACGCCGTCGAGCACGGTCGCGTCTTCGTACGCGAAGGACACTGCGTCGACCTCCACGTCGAACTTCTGGATCGACGCCGCTCTTACGGACGGTTCCGCGAGCGGCTTCTCCGCGAGTAGCCGGTCAACGCGACCGAGTGCGCGCTGAGACGCTCGAAGCATGAGCAGTGCCACACCGAGATCCGAGACCTGACGAACGACTCCGACCGTCACGATGAGGAAGACGAGCAGCACCCCGGGCTGAATCGAACCGCGCAACGCCAGGGTGCTTCCTGCGTACGCCACCGCGACGAAGCTCATCTCGACGACGAAGCCGAACACGGCGAGCAGCGGGGAGGGCAAGACATCGGCGCGGATGAGGGCGTCGCGCAGGCGCTCCATTGCCTTCACGAAGCGCTGGTAGACCTCGCCGTGCCGGCCGAACGCCCGGAGCACGGCGATGCCCTGCACGTATTCGACGACGCGGGCGTTTACATCCGCCGAGGCCTCGAGCACGGCTTCGAACTCACGAACGAAGAGGGGCGTGGTCGCTGCCAGCACGAGGAGTGCCACCGGTAGGGCGGCGAGGACGACGAGCCCCAGGCGCCAATCGAGGAAGCAGAGGCCGAGACCGACGAGCATCGGCAGTGCGAAGCTCGCCGTGAAGATGCCGATGGTGTGCGACCACACGTCTTCGACAAGCGCGACATCGGTGGTGAGCACGCCTGCCAGTTCACCGCTCCTTCGCTGCGTGAAGAAACCCATGGGCAGGCGTCGCAGGTGGTCGGCGGTGCGGATGCGCGCTTGCCCCATGAGCGCGTGCGCGGCGACGAAGATGTTGGACATCGCTCTGCTGGAGAACGCCAGGCGCAGCAGCACCGAGAGCGCGATGCCGCCGGTGAGCCACCACGTCAGGTGCATCGAGAGCCGGTGCTCGAGCGCTTCACGAACGAAGAAGAGGACCAGTGTGTAGGGCGCGGCGACCGCGAGTGCCTCGGCAAAGGCGAAGAGAAGTCCGCGCCGGAGCCGTGCGTCCTTTCGGCCCGCGAGCCGCTCGCCGAGCATGAAGAGTTCCCTGAGCATCACACCACCTCCTTCTGAATGTCAGGAGTGGCCGGATCGCCTAGTGACCAGTCGAGCGCTTCGGTGTGGCTGCGCCAGAGTTGCTGGTACAAGGCGCAGCGCGCGAGCAATTCGTCGTGCGTCCCCTGGTCATTCACGTGCCCGCCGTCGAGGACGACGATGTGGTCCGCGGTGGCGATGGTCGAAAGCCGGTGCGCGACGACGAGCACCGTCCGTCCCGCGCATAGCTCGGACAGCGCTTCTTGGATGCGCGCCTCATTCTGGGGGTCGGCGAAAGCCGTCGCCTCGTCGAGCAGCAGCACCGGGGCGTCCTTGAGGAGCGCCCGCGCGATGGACAGGCGTTGCTTCTCGCCCCCGGAGAGGCGGGCGCCGCGCTCACCGAGCAGCGTGTCGTACTTCCTGGGAAGCGCCTGGATGAAGTCGTACGCACGCGCGGCGCGACACGCGGCATCGACTTGCGCATCGGTGGCATCGGGCCGAGCGAGACGCAGGTTCTCGCGAACGGTGCCGTGGAAGAGGAAGACGTCCTGGAACACCATCGAGAGGTGGGAGAGCAGTTGGTCGAGCTGGAGCGCGCGCACATCGACGCCGCCGAGTTCAACCGCGCCGTTCGTCGCCTCCCAGAGCCGGGGCACGAGCCTCACGAGCGTCGTCTTGCCAGCGCCCGAAGGTCCGACCAGTGCCGTGACCTTGCCCGCGGGCGCTTCGAAGGAGACGTCGCGGAGGACCTCTGAACCGCCGTCCTCGTAACGGAAACTGACGCCACGGAACGCGATGCCATCGTGCGTGGGCCGCGCGGCGCTCGTGGGCGTCTCGAGATCGGGCGCCGCGAGGATGGCCTGGATGCGCGCGTTGCCCGCCTGGATGCGGTCAACGTTGCCCCACGCGAACATCAGCCGCATCATCGACATGAGGAGCTGTGGCCCGAGTACGAGGAAGAGTACGAGCGACTCGAGCGAAAGCGTGCCGCGCGTGTAGAGCCAACCGCCCATGGGGACGAGGACGACGAGGCTCGAGCCGATGAGCGCGCCGAACGCGCCGTAGCCACGGCCGTTGGTGCGCATGAAACCCTCCATCCACGCGAGCCCTTCCTCGATGGAGCGCGAGAGGTCGCTGAAGCGCCGCGCGGACAGGCCGAAGGTCTTGATGACGTGGATGCCCCGCAGGTATTCGAGCAGCGAGCGGTTCATCCGACTCTGGATCTCGTTCCACTGTTGATGGGCCTTGCCGACCTCTCGCATGGCGACGGCCATCGCCAAGACAGCGAGCGGCGCCATCACGAGGCTGGCAAGGGTCATGCGCCAGTCAATCCACAGGAGGGCGACGGCCGTCGCGAGCGGGACGACGAGCGCGGTGACCGCATCCGGGAAGTGATGAGCGACGAACGCCTCGATCTGGTTCACGTCGTCCATCAGTGTCTTCTTCAGTTCGCCCGCCCCACGACGGCTGAAGAACGAAAGCGGAACGGCGCCGAGCTTCTTCGCGAGCCGCACGCGCAGGTCATGGAGGATGCGGAACGCGGCGACGTGCGCCAGCACGTTCGCGGCAGCGACGAGGATGTAACGCAACGCGAGCGCACCCGCGGCGAGGAGGGCGAGCGCGCGAACCGCGTCGAGGTCCGGCGGCGCCGCGTAGATGGAGGTCGCCATGCGTGCGACGACGAAGAACGGCACCAATGCGAGGGCTGCCGCCAACGTCGACGAGAGCGCGGCCCCAGCGACGAGTGGCCCCTGCGGTCCGAGAAGTGCCCCAATGTCCCGGAGAGGGCGTTCCTGGGCCCGCGTGGCGGAGGAGTCGGCGCTCATGCTCGCCTCCCTCTGTGGGGGCCGCTGCGGCTGGGGTGCGATCGTTCCGTCCATGCCGGGCCTGCCGGCACGCGCTGTGGGAGGCGTTCACTCGGTTCCATGACGCCCAGGAAACGCCGGGACCGCCGCCGCGGATTGGATCTTTTTACCCGGAGACCGCCACGTGGTCGGTGCCCTCGACGCGCGTTGCCAGGTACTCGCGGGGGCTCGAGCCGGCGAGCGTCCGGAACTCGCGAAGGAAGTGGGCCTGGTCGAAGTAGCCGTGCTCGGCGGCCAACGCGGCGCCACGCAGGGCGCCCTGTTCGACGTCGAGAAGCGCCGCTCGAAACCGTCGAACGCGCCAGTACGTCTTCGGACTCAAGCCGACTTCCTCGCGGAACAGGGCCAACAGGCGCTTGGGGGAGAGCCCCGTGCGGCGATTGACTTCAGCGACCGACGTGAGGTCGGGTTCCTCGAACGCGGCCAGCGCCGCACGAAGCGCGGGCGCTGGTTCGACGGGCCGGCGCAGTCGGTGCAGGAGGTGTTCTTCCAGCAGTTGAAAGCGCTCGCGCGTCGAGGATGCCTCCATGATCCGTTCGCGCAGTGAGTGCGCCGACGCGCCCCATATCGCATCCAGCGAAATGACTTGTTCCGCGAATTCGTTGCAGGGCACGTCGAAGAAGGCGCGCGCGCCGCCGGGCTTGAAGTAGATACCGGCGGTCGGGCCAGCCACGGCCGCGATGGTCAGCGGGCTGCTTCGCGCGCCGCTTACGATCGCGCCCCGGATTTCAGCGGCCTCGTCTGTCTGGTCGCTGGAGTAGACGCGCAGTGGGAGGGCGCCGAGAGGGACGATAAGGGAGTGCGAGCCCGACGGCAGCACACGTTCTCGTGGCGCCTGTGCGACGTAGCCGGCGGACACCCAGAGGAAGTCCACGAACTTGTCGAGAGGCGCGTGGGGCCGATAGGTCGTGTGCATCATGGCGCGTACTGTGAGCGAATCATGCGAGCTGCTCGCATGATTCTCAAGGCCCAAATCCAGTGACCGTGACAGGGATTTCCGACTACGGCGCCGTGCCGATGTCCCCCGTGTCGACACACATCCAGGGGCATTCCGCGAGACAGACCGCGAAGGCCTGTTGGTGCGTATGGATTCCAACGGCGCAGGTCGCCGGCCAGGCGTAGGGATACTGGTGGCCGCGATAGCCACACTCGAAATAAGCATACACGCAGGATTGCTCGAGGCCCTCGGCTGCCACGTCCGTGCCCGGCGCATCCTGCGTCTGGCCACCACAGCCCACCATGGACACGAGACCGGCCACGAAGCCCACTGCGATGCGTCCCATCTTCATTTGTGCCTCCTTGGAGAGGGGGAAAGGATGACTGAATTGGTGGCTTTCAGTCTATTCTGGATTGGTGCAGGTGGCCGGCTCCTGCAGGGTGGGGTGGTGGGATGGAACCGTCGTTTCAGCGATGAGGACTCGAATGATGTATGCATTTCGGCTGAGGCCATGCACCCTTCTGGTTGTCTCCCTCGGGCTGGCGTGTGCCGGGCAGTCCAGTCAGGACGTTCCCGACGACGCGCTTCCTGGCACCGCTGATTCGGGCGTATGGCCCCCGGACGGCGGCGACACGGAGCCAGATGCGGGGGCAGAGGACGCGGGAGTCCCGGATGCCGGCGGCTCGGACGCGGGGGAGCCCGGCACGGCGCCCCCCATCACGAGCGCCCGGGTCTTCTTCTCCGGACACAGCCTGCTCGACAACCCCATGCCCGACCACTTCGATGGCATCGCCACCAGCCTGGCGAAGGACTTCAACTGGAACCAGCAGAACGTGATTGGCTCACCCCTCCGGGTGCGGACCTGGGGCAATGGCGGATGGGCAGGGTACCGCCAGGGCAAGAATCGCGTGGGCTCCAACATGAACGTGGTCCAGGAGCTCTTGTCTCCCCAGACGCTGGGTCCAGGCGAGCGATACGACACCCTCCTCATCACCGAGCGGCATGACCTCCTGGGCACCATCGAGTGGGAGAACACCGTCGGTTACTTGCGGCACTTCCATGACCGGTTGATTGCCGGGAATCCGCAAGCCGTGACGTATTTCTATCACACGTGGTTGGATATCGATAAAGCCAACCCTGCCCGGTGGATTGCCTACGAGAAGAACGCTCGGGTTGCCTGGGAGTGTGTGTCCTCCAAGGTCAACCTCACGTTGCAGTCCGATGGGCGGGCGGACCGCGTGGTGGCGCTCCCGGGGAGCACGGCGCTGGTCGACCTGGTGGAGCGCGTCATCGCGAACGAGGTGCCGGGGATCACCGGCACGACGTCGCAGAAGCTCAACGTGCTCTTCAGCGACAACGTCCACTTGACGAGCCTGGGTGCGTACTACATGGCCGCGGTCCACCATGCGTCCGTGTTCCGGGAGTCGCCCGAGGGCGCCCCGGGGCCTGCTGGCGCGAACGCGGCGACCGTCCAGGCGCTCCAGCGCATCGCTTGGAACTTCGTGAGCGCCTATTACGCGCAACCTGACGCGGGCGAGCGGACGATGGCGGACTGCCGCACGCGAATTCCTCGGGACGTCTGCCCTGGCTTCTGGGAACTGTTGGGGCGCTCGGAGAACGTCGCGGGTTGCCAGCGTTACTTCGGTAACGCGGCCCCGGGCGCAGGTGGAAACCCCTTCGTCTGGCCCGACCCGAACTGGCAGCCGCTGCCCCCTCCGTAGTCATGGGCTTCCAGGCGCAGGGAGGGAATTCATCCCCCCTGTGCCGGAGCCTCAAGAGAGCCTGGGCGGACGAACATGTTCGCGACGTACGACTCTCGCGAAGCGTTCAGGGCTACAGTTTGCGATCGCAGAAGAACACGGGGGGAATCGACCCCAGGGGTTCCGAGTATCAACACGGCTCCTGCCCGTCGGATGCGCGTGCGAGCTTCGGTTGTCCATCTGGCGGGACTTGCCGTGAGGGGAGCGCAGTCGTGGCCTCCGGTTCATCGCGTGCGAGCACCTGTGCGATGAGCGCCGCCCGCGACTGGACTCCGAAGCGGCGGTAGAGGGTTTTCGTGTACTGATTCACGGTGAAACGACTGATGCCGAGCCGAGCCGCGATCTGCTTGTCTCCGAGTCCCTGAAGCAGCAACTCCAACGTTTGTCGTTCGCGAGGCGCCAGACAGCCTGATGGCGTTCCCACCTTCGAGGAGCCTGGCGGGTCGAACATGGCTCCGCACTCGGCGTGGAACAGATGCAGCAGCTCGCGGTCCGCGGCGTCGAAGGGGCGGCCGCCCCGCTCACGGTAGATTCCGATACCCCGCACCACCCCCGGGAGCTCGGACCACTGGCTTGAGTACACCGAGTCATCGAGCCCCGTGGGGCGCAGATAATGCTCGACATAGGGGGCGCCATACCAGCTCGAGTCCTCCACCAGTTCCCGGCGCATCGCGGTGACGATGGTGCCGGATTCCGAGCCGCGCTCCATCAATGAGCGAATGGCGGGGTTGCAGGCACTTCCCATCCTCCGGAGTGCCTTGAGCGCGGACACCGCGCTCCCGCTCCACCCTTCCAGGACGATCTCCGTGAATCCGACATGTCCTCCCGGTCTGAAGTCGCGCTCCAAGACGCACGCTCCGGCCTCTGCGCCCAGAATGCGACACAGCCCGACGAGGAGATGCCGGGACCGTGTCGCCACTCGCGCTGGCAGCTCGTGTGCCTCGTTGATGAGCCTCACGAGCGCATGAACCTGTGGGCTTCGAAGGGTGCCGCCGCTCATGGGACCTCCCGGTTCGCGCCGGACCGAGCATCTCCCTAATTTTAGCGAATTTCAAGAAATGCATGTGAAGGCCAGGATTTGCGCGGCATTTCACAGGCACGTTGGCGGCGCATCGTTTGGGAACCGGAGTCAAGGAGGATACATCATGAAGAGCAAGTGCACGTTTCGGCTGGGGATTCTGCTGATGGCCGGCCTGGTGTCAGCAGGGTGCGGTGACGGACTCGGGGAGACCCAAGCGCCAATCGATCTCAGCCCGTCCTCGCTGAATGCAGCGCGACTGTCGTTCCGGCACATCGACCGACTCTATGAGTCCGATCCGGCGGCCGCGGTGGAGGCCTCGCGGCGACTGCGGCCGAAGCTCGATGAGCTCAATCAGCTGCTTGCTCGTGTCGAGGTGTCACGGGAGCACTTCATCGAATTCTACGATTTGCAGCCCGGCGGCATCCTCGTCGTGGAGCGTGGCCCCGTAGCGGATGGACGTGTCTTGCGTGACGGTGATGTTGCCAGGCACTCCGCCGTCGAACTCTATCGCCAGTTGACGCAAGGCGCCACGCCGCCCACGGCGTTGGTCAGCGCCGAATCGCGCCGTTCTGTCCCTGATGATGCCCATGTCATCGTGCGGGATGAAGCGGCTCCCCATTTGGAATCATCAGGGGGATTCGCACCGGACCTTGGGGAGCAGGGGACAGACGGCTTCTCGTCCGTGGCTCAACCCCTGACGAGCGCGGACGGCCCCTTCTGGAGAGACAGCGTCTGTTACAAGGGCGGGGACTTCTTCGACTGCTGGTCCAATGTGACCGGCAACGGTTGGGCGGCCGCGGATGCCAAGACATCCTTCACCCAACTCGCGCCCTATCGGGGGACTGTTGGGCTTTGGGTGTCGTACGAGTCTTCTGTGAAAGCTGCCTGGAACGTTGCCGCCGGAGAATGGTTTTCGTTCCACCAATACAGCGGAACCTACTGGACGTGCCCCCCACTTGTTGCCTGCGGCATCACCGATTACTACATCCGCAATCATCGATGGGACGTCACGGACGCGGTCGGCGACGGATATCACTTCACTTATGCGTTCAGGCGGAACTGCAGCGGCGGCTTGTGTACGTTCAGCCCCTGATGTCCGCGTAAGTGGGCCCGTCGATGCCTGCTTGGAGCAGGCACAGGCACGAAGCCGACCCTCGTGGTGTCGAGGGCCGGCTTCGTTACCGACCGTTCAGCGAACTTCGAACTCGTAGATTCGCGTCGCTGGGTCGCTGTTCTGAGTCGGCGTCGTCACGTTGAGCCGGATGTAACGCGCCGACGTCGCCGTGATTGCGTGGGTCGAAGTGCTGCCAGTGTTGTTGCGCACCGTGACGGGTGTACTCCAAGTAGACCCGTTGCTCGACGTCTGGATGGTGAACGCCCTGCTGTTCCAAGCAGTCGATTCACCGCCCGCACCCGCGTGCTGAATCGTGAAGCTGCTGACTGTCTGCGCCGTACCGAGGTCGACCTGCATCCACGCTGGCGAGGCCAGTGAGCAGAACTTGTCGGTGGTACCGCCCGAGACGCTGCCGTTGACCGCCTTGGCGGCCGATTCGGTGCTGTTGCAGGGGGCTGAGCTGGTGGTGGGCCTGTTCAACGCCAGATTGGCGTAGCCCGACCCGACGGACATCGCCTGGGACTTCGTATGGCTGGCGCCGCCGTTGTCGGTGACGGTCAGGGTGACGTTGTAGTTGCCGGCGCTTGCGTAGGTGCGTGAAGGGTTGGTCGCGGTGGAGGTGCTGCCGTCGCCGAAATTCCAGCTGCGCGAGGCGATGGTTCCGTCCGCGTCGGTGGACGCATCGCTGAAGGTCGCGGTGAGGCCGCTGACGGTGACACCGAAGTTGGCCACCGGCGGGGTGTTGCCGCTGACGGCGGTGTTGATTGCCGCTGCATACTGCGCGCTCGTCCCCTGCGCGCTGCACTGTTGGATGTCGTCGTACAACCACATGAAGCCGCCGCTGATGCCGGCGCTGGCCTTCCAGTTGCTCATCCGGGTCTGCACCGTGGCTGGACTGTCGCCAGACGTGCAGCCGCTGCCATGCTTGGACCACAAGCCGGGGGCGACAGTCATGCCCATGGCGGTGTTCCAACTCGCCGGGTTGTTGCCGGCGCCACCGGCGTACACTTGCAGGTAGATTCTATCGACGGCGCTGCCGAGGTTGTTCCTGAGGTTCCGCCAGAACGTCTGCTGCGTGTACGGCGCGAAGGTGATTTTGTAGCCCATCCCGATGAGCATCTGGCTGAAGGTCGTGGTCGAGGCCAGGTCGTAGGCGCTTTCGTCGTCGAAGTTCACGGCGTCGGCGCCGGTGGCGGCCTTCAGCGCCTGGAAGTTCCTGTACAGGATGCTGTTGCTCCCGGTACCGCAGACGATGGTGGTGCCGCAGCCGGGTGCGGTGCCGTTGACCAGTCGAATCATGCGTTCGAAGTCCGGAACACCCCAGGCACCGATCGACACCTCGATGCGATTGACCGAGGTCGGCGCGGTCTTCAGCGTGGCCAGCCGGTCCGGCCAGGCTGGGTCGCCCATGTAGGCGCCGTTCTTGACCACCGGAATGTCGTTGTAGATCAGGTCACCGTTCTCCTCGATGTGGAAGCTCCACAGGATGACCGTGGTGAAACCCGAGCCGCGCAGGTCGTTCATCACCGCGGTCCCGCCGGAATAGAACGGGCCGCCGCCGTAGATCGCCGAGTACGCGCTGGCATCCGGCGCGGCGACAGCCAGGGCGAGCGCGGCGAGTGTTGGCAACAGGCTGCGGCGAGAAAGGGTCGGCGCGGACTGATTCGATTTCGACATGAAATGCTCCATGGCATTGCGCGTCGTGGACGATGTGATGGCCGGCGAGCCGCGTCTGTTCGTGAGCCATTGCGCTCGTTCATGCCCAGGCGCACTCCGGGTCGCCAATGATAGCGACGGGCCGAGATTGCGAGCGACGAATGCATTGTGTCAATCTTTGGTGTGGTTCAAGTCAGGCAAGAACGTTTAAGCGCGGGTGTCTGCATGGAGCGTGAACCCGTTGGGTGGACGGGTTGATTCCGCCGCAGCCCTTCCGACTGGGGCGGCTGCCATCGCAAGGCGTGAAGGGGGAGTGGCTCTCAAGGCGAGTGTTGAGTAGTGTTGATTGGGACCTGGTGAGCGCGTTTCTGAGGCAGAGAAGTCAGCCGCCCCCAGGTCGAGAGCGCGGATACTGATTTCTGCTGCCTGGAGATCGCTCTGTATCATTGCTACAGCGACGCGACCTTCACGACATGGGTTGGAGAAACCTATTGTGAGTGTCGCCGCCTGGCGGCGCATGCCGGGGCGCGCACCCAATATGCCGAGGTGGTGTATGCCGAGCCTTGTTTGGGCGCGGCTCTGGATTGTGCGCCGACGGTTGAGTGATGGGCGTGTGTGCTCATTGGACGTGAGTCGAGCAGTCTCCCCTGGGACTCACCCCAGCGCGCTGCAGGGGCGCGCATGCGAAGAGTGGTCGACGGCGACCCCTGCGTGCGGCCGACCGGCCCTTGTCCACCGTGTAGCGGCGTGCACAGGTGTGCTGCGACCGCGCCACCCATTGCACGCCCGGGGCTTCTCGGAAGGGCCAACGGCGCTGGCATTCTCGGTGCATTGCCGACGACACTCGTGAGACCGAGGCACGTCGCCGCGGACTCTCGAAGGGGTTGGCCATGGCTGCAGTGACCGTGATTCTCGTTGCCCTCCTGATCGTGGGGGCTTTCGTGGGCGGACTCGTCCTCATGCTCCAGAAGCACCAGCCCCGGGTCATGAGGGTCCTCGGGGGCATCATGGCACTCGGCACCGCTGTGACGGTGGGGGCCCTGGTTTGGCTCGCCCACCTGATCAGCTCCACCAACTTTTCGAAGGGGAGGGTCCTTCGCCTGCGTGGACGAACGCGCGTGGCTCGCCGGGCGCTGGGGGCGGGCTGGGCGGATGACGCCGTTCCGGATGTTTCGGGACTCACACCCTGGCAGCGAACGGTGCTCGGGGAGGTCTGGATGTACTCAGCGGGCCTGGAGCATGCGTCCGTTCCCGCCTTCTCGAAGTTGTCACTCAAGCTCTCCGCGTTGGGGGCGCCCTCGGAGCTCCTGGAGGACTGTCACCTGGCGGCGCTGGATGAGATTCGTCATGCCAGGCGGTGCTTCGCGCTCGCCAACGCCTACTCGGGAGTGGGCTGGACGGCGGGAACGATTCCGGAGCTTGGACAGGGAAGTACGCCGCCTTCCCCGATGGATTCAGGAGACACCTGGGCCCGGCTCGTGCGCGGTTCGCTGTTGGATGGATGTCTTGCCGAGGGGATGGCCTCCCTGGTCGCCGGCGAAGGCGCCAGGCGGGCCTCAGACCCTGTCGTGCGGGAGACCTTGTCGGTCATCTCCGAGGACGAGGGGCGGCACGCCGAACTGGCCTGGGACGTCATCGCGTTCGCCCTGAAGCGGGGTGGCCGGAGTGCAAAGGACGCGTTGCGCGAGGCCCTCTTGGCGCTGGAGTCGCAGCAGACGCCCGCGCTCCCTCGCATCCCGGGCGTCGACGAGGATTTCCTCGCGCGAAACGGCGTCCTGCCCCAGGTGGAACTGGGGCGACTGATGGCGGTGTGCATTGAGCGGACGCGCGCCCGGGCGGAGGCGCTGCTGGAGCCGTCGAGCCTCTCGAAGCGGCACGGCCCCAGTGACTTCCAGGTGGCGCCCGCTTCCTCTTCGCGCGACGCGGTGCCCATGGAGGTCGCGCCGCGCTGCTGACAGAAGTTCTTCGGGGCAGGCCCTTGCGGCGGCCTCCCCCATGTGGTGCCCCTCACACCCTCAGCTGGCCAGTTCCTGGGATTGAACTGGGGGGATTTTGGGCTCACCGAAGGACATCAGCCGACGGTGTAGCGGCGTGAGCAGTCCGAGAAGGATCACCAGCACGCCGGTGACCTGCAGGAGCCGCTCGATGGAGACCACTTCTGCCAGGGGCCCGAAGAGCAGCATGGACAGTGGCATCAGCGAGGTGGAGAGCATGGTCATCACGCTGATGACGCGGCCCAGGTAGGCCGGCTCCACGCGCTCCTGGAGCATCACCATGGCGGGCGTGTTGTAGAGCGGCAGCGCCACGCCGAAGATCCCCATGGCCGCCAGGTACACCCCGAAGTGAGGCACCACGCCGAGGGCCACGGTGCACGCACCCATGATGAGGTTGGATGCGACCATCGTCCGCATGCGGCTGTTGAAGCCGCCCCACGCCGCGAGCGCGGCGCCCCCCAACATCATTCCCACCGAGAAGACCATTTCGATGGCCGACAGCCTCCACACCTCGTCCCCGAAGCTTCGCGCCGTCTGCAGCGGCGTGAGGAATGCGGCCGGAGTGATGAGGACCATGATGAATCCCAGGTAGCCGAAGAACGGCACCAGGTGCGCGTGGCCGCGGATGTAGCGGAAGCCGTCTTGGATCTCCGTCAGCTGCGAGGCCCCCTCCTGCTCCGGCGCGCGGGGGCGCGGCTCTACCTGGACGAAGATCGTCACCAGGGTGATGGCCAGGGCCGCTGTCACCACGTCGATGTAGAAGAGCACCTGCAGGGGGGCCACGGACATGAGGAAGCCAGCGAGCGCGGGTGCCCCCAACATGTTGACCGAGTGGAGGGTGCCCTGGATGCTGTTGACCCGCATCAGCTGGTCCTCGGGCACCAACTGCGGCAGCAGCGCGCCGACCGCCGGCTGTTGAACGGCCGTCCCCACGGAGCGGATCGCCGCGGCCAGGAAGAAGAGCCACAACTCCGTGCCGCGCAAGGTGAACACCACGGCCAGCGCCAGGGTCACCAGCGCAATCATCGCATCGGCGAGGACGATGAGCTTGCGGCGGTCGTACCGGTCGGCCCAGACGCCCGCGAAAGGCGAGAGGAGGAACGTGGGCAGGAAGCCGGCCACGATGTAGAGCGTCATCATGACGCTCGAGCGTGTCTGCAGCGTCACCTGCCACAGGAGCGCGTACTGCACCAGGGAGGAGCCGAGTAAGGAGAGGGCCTGGCTGCCCAGGAACAGGGCTGTGTTGCGCTTCCAGGAGGCGTGCATGGCGCGCACTGTAGTCGCTGGCTGAGTATCAACAACCATACCGGTCTGGATGACTCCATACTGGACGTATCTTTCTCTTCGGCTGCGAGTGAAGTTCGCTCAGTCGCTAGACACCTCAGGAAAGACTTCCCAGGCGCGGAGGGAAGTGAGCCCGCCTGGATTCGAACCAGGCCCCCATCGGTCATGAGCCGCGGTGGGGCGGGTTGGCGGGGGCTCGCAACCTGCGGAAGCGTGGTATGGGGGCCTGTTTCCATCACGGTCAGCGGGGATGGGAATTGGCTGACGCAGTATTGTCAGGGCTCGACTTCGACCTGGGCCAGGGGGCGTAGGGCGCTCGCCCGATTCGCCGCGAAGCCGCCCTTGAGTTATCCGGGCGGCTTCGCGTCATTCCTGGAGCGGGCGCATCAGGCTCCGGGCAGCACGAGAATTCGCACGAGCCCGGAGTTGTCGTTGACAGGCGCGTCCGCGAAGCGCACCTGCAGGGGTGCGTCCTCTCCCGTCAGGTCGTAGGTGTACTTGTGCTCGGCCGCGTTGAAGTCCGCCGTGGATGCCGGGTGCTTCCAGGTCTTTCCTCCGTCGAGGCTGACCTGGACGGCGCTCGCCCTGAGCGGAGCGGCCGCCGGGGGCTTCACGCCCGCGAAGACGAACTCCGGGTCGAAGCCGACGTTGCGATTGGTGACGCCCGGGCTCGGGAACATCGGCGCGGGCTCGGGTTGACCGGACTGCGGGCCTGGGACGATGTTGTTCCCCCACACGTTGAAGGTGCCCTGCATCGTGACACGGTAGGGCTTGCCCTTCTGGAGCACCTGCTTGCTGGGAACGGGGGCGGCGCTCCGGGTGTTCAGCCACAGCTCCTCGGCGGGCACCACAACAATCTTCAAGCGCCCGGAGTTGTCGGTGACGGGCTTGTCGGCGATGCGCACCTGCAGCGCGGACTCCCCGCCCATCACCTCATAGCCATACTTGTGCTCGGCCGCGTTGAAGGCCGCCGTGGAGGCCGGATGCGCCCACGTCTTTCCTCCGTCGAGGCTGAGCTGGATGGAGCTTGCCTTGAGTGGAGCGGCCGCCGGGGGCTTCACGCCCGCGAAGACGAACTCCGGGTCGAAGCCGACGTTGCGGTTGGTGACGCCCGGGCTTGGGAACATCGGCGCGGGCTCGGGCTGGCCTGACTGCGGGCCCGGGACGATGTTGTTCCCCCACACGTTGAAGGTGCCCTGCATGGTGACGAGATGCGGCCATCCCTGCTTCAGCACCATCTGGCTCATCACGGGAGCGGCGCTCCGGGTGTCGAGCCAGACCTCTTCCTGCTGCTGCGCCCACGCGGGGGCGGCGGCCAACACCCACAATCCAGCACAACGCGCGGTCAGTTGCGAAAGACCTCTCATGCTCTCTCTCCATTGTCTCGAACGGGGACTTCGGATGCTCGGGAGCTTCTCTGCGAGTCTTGGGAGTGCAAGCGAGGGACCAGGAGGAGAGAGTCTTCACTGCTCAGGGCGTCCGCTCTGCCATCGGATGGAATGGGGCTCGAGGCGCTGTCGCCAGCGTGGGCCTGACACGTCAGGAGGCATGGGCTGGCACGGGGGTTGACGCGTCAGAGAGGGCTTCGGGCCCGTAGGCAGGCCAGGGCATCAACCCGTTTTCGGGGGGACTTCGTAACGAGCAGGTACGGAGGGGGGAATGCCGGCCAGGCCCAAGTGCTGACCGTCCGTCTCCCGCCGTCTTCGCGCCTGTGTCCGTTCTCACTCCGTCCATCGTGACGTGATGCTCTTGGAGGCCATTCGTGTCACATGGGCCCTTGCTTCGTCGTGTCTTTGTTCCTTCGATGGGTACCGTCCTCATGGGGGCGCTGGTGGCGTGTGGCGCTCCCGAGGAGGCGTCACCCTCCACGGAGCCCGTGGGCCAGGAGCTCCCCCAAGCAGGAGGTGAGGAGGGGAGGGTGGCCCCCCCAGGCAGCGGCCAGGAAGGAGCCGAAGAGGGAGAGGACGGCGCGTGTGGGCGTCAGCAAGCGGCTGGGGTTCTCCATCCTCCCCCACGAGGAGCTGGCCCCGGACATGGTCAAAGCGGTGAAGGTGCTCTGAGTCAAATCCGGGGCCGAGAGGTGGCTACTTCGCTTCGAGGTTCAGTTCGAGGTCGAACGCCACGTCGCTCGACTCCGCGTTGGCCTGCTTCACCATCACCGCGATGATGTTCTCCCCCACGACGAAGGCAGAGCCGTCGAACCTGGCCGTGCTGATGACGGCGTCCTTCAACACGCGGCTGGCGAAGGTGCCATGGCCGAGACCGTTGTCGACGTACCGCGAGTAGACGAGCTTCCCGTTCACCCAGATGGCCACGCCGTCGTCATGCAGCACGCGGAGGTTGGCGGTGCGGATGGCCTCGCCGAGCGTGAGCTTCTTGCGGAAGTAGACGCTCGGCTGGAGGGGTGTTGTCTTGTTGAGCACGGTGTGCTCGTCCCCGTCCCCATAGCCGAGCTTCGCGGGGCCCGAGCGCCATGCGTCGTCGTCGAAGTTGACCGACGTCCACTGCATGCCCGGGTTCACGTTGCTGTCATCGAACTTCCAGTACTCGCCGAAGGCGATGGCCTGGAATTGGGGCGTCCTGGAGATGGTGAAGGGCAGGTCCGTGCGGTCGTCGATGTCCGGACGCGAGGCGTCCGAGATTCGCAGCACGCCCTTGGACGTCTCGGTGTTCGGCACCGTCCACTCATAGAAGTCGATGTTGGGGACACCCTGGTCGACCAGGGTCCAGTTGGCCCCGTCGTCGGGCGAGAACTCCACCCGGACGTTGTCGACGCCCGCGCCGTGGGTCATCCACTGGAGCATCTGGACGTTGCCCGGGCGCAGCGTCTCGCCGCCGTTGGGGCTCTCCATGAAGAGGGCATCGTGCTGCATGCCGTCGGTGGTCACCTTCAGCTCCAGGTCGAAGGACAGGTCACTGGAGGTGGCGTTCGCCTGCTTCACCATGACGGCCAGCGTGTTCTCTCCCATCACGAAGCGGGCGCCGGAGACGGTCGTCTGGCTCAAGGTGTTGTCGGAAGCTGTGCCGGAGGCATAGGCCGAGTGCGCGGTAGAGCCGACATACTTGGAGAACACCTGGGTGCCATTGAGGAACACAGCCACGCCATCGTCGTGAATCACCTGGAGCGTGGCCTGCTCCACCATTCCGTGGACGGTGAACTTGCGGCGGAAGTAGACGGTGGGCTGCGCCGGCGTCGTCTTCTTCAGCACCGTCGCCTCGTCCGTCTCGCCATAGCCGAGCTGGGCCGGGCCCTTCTTCCAGGACGCGTCGCTGAAGCCTGAAGACGTCCAGGCGGAGCCCGGGTCGACGTTGCGGTCGTCGTACTTCCACTCGGAGCCGAAGGCCACCGCGGTGAAGCCGGGGTTGGGAGGAGGGTCCGTCGGGGGCGGCGTCGTGCCTCCTCCGCCGATGCGGATGATCTTCGCGACCGACGGCACCTTCTTCGCGTTGAGCAGGAACAGCATGTAGTGGCCGGGCGGCGCCACGTTCGGGTTGGGCGGCGCGACGACGTTGAGCCCCCCGCCGCTGGCGGTGAAGCGCAGCTTCATGAATCGCTGGTTCTCGTCGAAGGCGTGGGTGACGGAGCCCAGGCGAACCCAGGACGCCATGGTGATGCTGGCCGCCTCGGGGGTGTTGACGCGGAAGGTCTCTCCATAGGCGATGGACGCGGGCGCGGAGGTGATGGTGGGGCGCGGGCCATTGAAGAGATACGGCGGGGAGAAGACCTGCATCGTCTTGACGTAGCGGCTGCCCGCGGACAGCACGCGTCCGTCCGGCAACAGCACGGTGGTGGAGTGATAGCCGCGATAGGCCGACGCGGGCGCCAGCACCGACCACTGCTCGGTGACGGGGTTCCACAGCTCCGTCTCCAGGCGGGGGAAGTTGGGGTTGTCGGTGCCGGGGCCGCTGTGGCCGCCGGTGACGAGCACCGTGCCGTCCGGGAGCACGGTGCTGTTGTGCTGGCGGCGCACGTAGCGCATGGGCCGCACGGTGTGCCAGGCGGGC
Organism: Myxococcus sp. AB056; assembly: GCF_006547365.1. Lineage (NCBI taxonomy): Bacteria > Pseudomonadati > Myxococcota > Myxococcia > Myxococcales > Myxococcaceae > Myxococcus > Myxococcus sp. AB056. The sequence continues at coordinate 90,487 of NZ_VHLB01000010.1, forward strand.
TTCGCGGCGTTGAGGTCGAGAACCTCCACGTTGTTGGTGGGGGGATTGTCGCCACCGGTGAGCAGCACCTTGCCGTCGTCATACATCACCGCGCTGCCCGCGTTGCGGCTGCGGGCGTAGTTGGTGCGAGGCCCGGAGGTCCAGGAGCCGGTGCCATTCGTGTCGAGGTGCCGCGCAGGCTTCCAGTACCCCGCCATGAGCGTCTTTCCCGTGCTCGTCACGAACATCCACGGGTAGTACATGAGCTCCAAGCTCGCACCCGTCAGGTTGCGCCAGGAGTTCTTCGACGTCTGCCAGACTTGGGGAATCAGGTTCTTGGTCGTGTCTTCCTTGGCGCCGCCAATCACCAGCATGTCCCCATTGGGGAGCGTGGTGACGGTGGGGTACCAGCGGCCGGCGTTCATGTTCGGCAGCCGCGTCCAGGTGAGCTTGAAGGGGTCGAAGATGGCGGCGTAGGGCAGGCCGGAGTCATTCGTGATGTGGCCACCGGCCACGAGCAGCCGGCCATCCGGCATGAAGGCGTGGCCCGCGCAGAAGATGTTGAAGCCCGCCTTGGGCAGCGTGGTGAGGACGTTGGTCTGCGGGTCCCAGAGCGTGGGGGTGTCGCCGTCCCCGAACTCGGAGAAGAACATCACTTTCCCGGTGGGGAGCACGTGGGTGTGGACCGCAGAGTACGGCCACTTCTGGACGGGGGTCCATTGTCCCACGGAGGCTGGTTGTGCCTGGGCGACCGATAACGAGGCCCAGGCAGCGAGTAAGGCAAGACGCCACGGATGGAACATCAGACTGCCCCTTTGTTGGTTGAAAGGTCGCGCAACGGTAGGCACACGGCCCTTGCGAGCCACATCGTTCCGGCGTGCGTGGACAATGACGTGGGGTGGACCGAGCCCCAGCGCCTTCGTCGGGGCCCGGACCGTCCGTGAGGCACGCGTGTCGGATTTCCCAGCGGACTCGGATCGGTGGCTGCTCTAGAAGGCGCTGGTGAACGAGAAGTTCTTCGCGCTCTGTGATGCCTTCGGCGCGGAGAACGTGGGCATGCTCACCGGCGACGCGAGCATCAACCGCGACGCGCTGCCGCGCCCCTCGTGGGAGGGGGGCCCGGACAGGCGTGTACCCCAAGGGGGCTGCGCGGCCTCTCCACCGGCCTGGCACACAGCTCGGACGCCCCCGTCAGCGGCCCTCCTCGTCCCCTCTGCTCCTGCCCGCCACCCTCAACTGAGTCCCTATTCGTCTTATGCGCAGAGGTCCATCGACGCGGTGAGCGCCGTCAGGCTCGTGCCGCAGCCGGGCGTGGACGGCGGGATGAAGCCCGCGCTGCAGTTCGTGTTGGCGGACGGGTCGGACAGGTACAGACCACGGATGAACTGCACCTGCGAGGGCGTCAGTTGGTGCCCGTGCAACTCGAAGAGCAGCTTCAGCTGGGAGACGACCTCCGTGCGAAGCTGCGCGCCACCGGCTCCGGCAGGGAGACCCGAGGCGAGCCCCTGCTGCAGTCCAGCCCGTACTGCCACGGCACCGCGCAGATGTTGGACGGGTCTCCGGCGGAGGCCCAGGCCTGCTGCGTGTCATCACACGCGCCATTGAGGGACTGCGAGGCCCCCGACAGTGTCTCCACGTCGTTCAACTTCCCCTTGGTAGCCTCTCCGCAGGCCACCAGTGCGCAGAGAACTGCGAGACACCACGGGCTCGACGGACGCATGAAACACACTCCTCCCATGGAGCACCCGCGTGTGCGCGGCTCCCGGGTCTCCGGGCGCATCCAGGGCGCCCTCTGTCAGGGACTGCGATGGGAACCGTGCGGGCCCCGGCTCTGGCAGGAGCGAGGGCCCTCGGCGGGGTCATGAAGGCTGTCAGCGATGGGAACGGAGCCCGCGCCGGATATTCCCGGGGATTATTCCGCTCCCGGTGCGCCCGGGCTCAGCCTCGAACATGGCCCACGGGTCGTCTGGTCCATGTCTTCGCCACTTCGATTGCTTCGACGGCCTGCACCTTCGGCGAGGTGTCTCACTGCAGGCGGGTCAGCTACCCCTGAGCGCGAGAAGAGTGGTCGTCAGCCAGCGCTCCACCCTCTGCCGAATGGCCCCATCGCGTACCCGGAGGCAAGTGTGCCGGATTCAGGTGGCCAGCCACGAGTTGCGCCGTGCCGCGGCATGGGGCAGGGAAGCAAACATGCACAGCCCCATTCTCGCTCCCATCGTCGCGCTCGTGTCCTGGTCCATGGTCATGTGGGCATGGATGTATGCCACACGCTTGCCGGCCATGTTCAAGGTCAGCATGAAACCCGACCCGTATGCACCGCGCGGTGAGCAGATGAGCCAGCTGCCGGCCAAGGTGCGCTGGAAGGCCGACAACTACAACCACCTGATGGAGCAGCCGACGATCTTCTACGCCATCACCCTGGCACTGGCGCTGCTGGGCGAAGGAACTGGCCTCAACCTGCTATTGGCCTGGAGCTATGTGGGCCTGCGCGTGGTGCATAGCTTGGTGCAGGCGCTCATCAACAAGATCGAGCTGCGCTTCGCGCTCTTCGTGCTGTCGTCACTGGCGCTGTTCGGACTGACGTTCAGGGCGGCCATGGCTGTGTTCTGACCAGGTCACGGCTCGCCGCGCAGGCGGCCTGGGCAGGCGTATATACGCGGTGGCGATCTCCGTCAACTTGCCCGCCACGGTGGGCTCACTCGCGACGGCCCGTGCGACGCGCTCCGCGAGCAGGTCGTAGCCCTCGGGGGCCAGCGCCGCCAGGAGGGACTGCTTGTTCGTCCCCTCAGTTCCTGCCCGCCACCCTCAACTGAGTCCCTATTCGTCTTACGCGTAGCCCGCGCGGAGCTGGCAGATGCGTTCACGACGTTGCAGCTGCCATGGGCGACGTAACTGAGAGTTCCTTTCAATAATGCCCGGCAAGCCTCCGCAGCAGGATGAGGCTGCAGCCCAGGTGAAGGAGGGCGATGTGGATGTCATCCCGGCGCTCCTCGCATATACGCAACCGCTTGAGGTTGTGGAGCCACGCCAGCGTGCGCTCCACAGCCCAGCGGTATCGCCCCAGCCGCCGGCTCGACTCGATGCCCTTGCGAGCGATGCTCGGGATGATGTGGAGTTGGGCACCTGCGCCTTCCTTGAGCGCCACGACAATGTCCTCATCGTCGGCCCCACCGGCGTCGGCAAGTCCCACGTGGCCCAGGCCCTCGGCCACCGCGCTTGCTTCAGCGCCCTCTACGTCGGCGCCCATGAAATGCTCACGCACCTGCGCGCCGCTCGGGGCGACGGCAGCTACGACAAGCGCCTCCTGCGCTTCACCTCGCCAGACTTGCTCATCATCGATGACCTCGGCCTGCGTGGGCTGACTCAAGAAGAGCCGATGGACCTCTACGAGGTGGTCCGTCAGCGCTACGAGCGCCGTAGCACCGTCATCACTTCCAACCGCTCCATTGAGGAGTTGCCGCCCCTTTTCGGCGCCCCACTCATGGCCAGCGCCGCCATGGACCGACTGCTCCATCACTCCCACGTCCTCGTCATCGAAGGCGACAGCTTCAGCAAGCCGTCTCCCTCCCTGCGTCGCAAACCCTCGGCCTCCGAGACCCGGTAGCACGCAGCGGATCCTCTTGGCCGACCGACCTCATCAGCGCTGCGAGCTCGAATCGCCGCTCCATAACGGATCAGTAGGGCGATCCGCTTGGCCGAACCTCATGCGAGCCATAGCCCCGGTCCTTGACACTTCAGTTCCTGCACTGCCGGGGTGAGGTTCGGAGAGGGCCCGAGGCGGACGGGCCCGTCGGCATCCAGTTGCGGGAGCCGCAGCTCCAGTGCTCGATGTGCGGCTTCTGGGAAATGCGCCCGGCGCAGGGCGAGGTATTCATAAAAGTGTGGCATGGTGGTGGAAAATCCAGCATCTACCTTCAAGATGGTTCAGGCCGACTTTGCCGTCCATCTCTTGGTAGTCGCGCTCCACGCACCAGCGTAACCATGCCGACGGACCAGTTTCAGGCCTCGCTCGGGTGCCGGGTCGGGATGGGTCGACTCAAACACTTACTGCACGAGCCAGAGCCGTTTGATGATTCACCAGGGATAAGAGCTATGCCAATACCATCGAGTGTGTACAAGTGTGCAGCGACTGGGGGGTTCATGTACCACGTAGTGCGGACCATCGGCCTCTTGGCGAATGCCAAGACATCCGCCGCTATGTAGCGTGCGAATTACATTGTAGTAAAATGGGTACTCCGAGTGGGAGTATGACTGGAAATAAAAACGCTGATTTATCCCCCCGTGACAGATTGCCTGAACGACGACTGCGCCAGAGCCAAGAGCCCCCCCGAACACATCTAGGCATTTATTGTCATGCGCAGCCCGGATATCGAATGTTCCGTCCGGATATTCGTATAGATCGAATTTTTGACTTGGAATGAACGGATTGGCATAGCTAACCACCGCCCTGATCCCCTCACTTGTCGAGGACCCAAGAATATCAAGAAACCATCCTTGCTGGGTCGGATTCCCATGCTCGTATGGGAATTGGCCACTCCTAAATCCAGAATCTGAAGACTTGATGGTGGTGGACGGCTGAGCACCTACTGGGAGCGCAGTCGCGAAAATGATTAGGAAGGTCCAAGTCCAAGATGGCATAAGGATGTTCATGCTAATGTCTGTAGTGAAGGCGTGGTTGGATTGCAAGGATTAATTGGCTTTGCCGAATATCTCTCCTTCAACGGTTGTGATAGCGGCAATGTGTGCCGCAGGGGCTGGCGCCCATCCTGAGCACGCGGCGCGCTGCACCTCTGCACGCTGCGGCGCGAGCGTGAGGTTCATGGCGGCGTCCCATCGTTCCGAGAGCACCAGGGCTCGCAGGTCCAGGATGTGCTGGCCAGACTCCTCTTTCCAGCGCGCTCCCGGGCGCTTCATGCGCAGGGCGACCAGCGACTTGCAGGTTGCCTCGACGTTGCTGCTGCCGATGGGCAGCCCCCGCGCTCGTGCCTCGGCGTAGTGCATTCGCTCGCCGTGGTTTTCCATGTAGGTGGTGTTCTCCCAGGCAGGAGGTGAGGAGGCGAGGGTGGCACCCCAGGCAGTGGCCAGGAAGGAGCCGAAGAGGGAGAGGACGGCGCGTGTGGAGTGGGCAGAACTGCTGAGGAGGACCTTGGACTTCGACGTATGCACCTGCGTGAGGTGTGGATGCAGGCGGCGGGTGCTGGCGTACGAGAAGGAGGCGGGAGGGGTGCGAACGATTCTGGAGCAACTGGGACTGCCCACGGCGAGTGAAAGGCTGGCCCCGGCGCGAGGGCCAGCCCAGGCCGCGTGGTGTTGAGGCTCAATCCATCGCCAACAGGCCCAGGCCCCTGCGGCGCCCCTCGTGGGAGGGCGGCCTGGACAGGGGTGTACCCCAAGGGGGCTGCGCGGCCTCTCCACCGGCCTGGCACACAGCTCGGACGCCCCCCGTCAGCTGCCCTCCTCGTCCCCTCTGCTCCTGCCCGCCACCCTCAACTGAGTCCCTATTCGTCGTATGCGCTATGCGCCTACGACATCTCCAGTGATGACATGCGCTACGTGCTCTCCACCTTCGTGGTGACGCCCGTGCGCTGGCTCGCGGACTTCGGCTGGCGCTCGCTCACCCCCCACGAGGTGACGGCCTGCGTGAACTACCACCGCGCCATGGACCGCCACATGGGCATCCGGGACATCCCAGAGACCTACGAGGCCTTCGCCACGCTCCTGGATGACCATGAGGCCGCGGACTTCGCGTTCGACGCACGCAGCAAGGCGGTGGCGGACGTCACGCTGGAGCTGCTCACCACCTTTCCTCCCTCGAACCTCGCGCCCAAGCGACTGGTCCACCTGTTCGCCCGTTCGCTGCTGGAGAACGCGCTGCTCGACGCGTTCCACTACGCCCACCCGTCCCGGCTCAGCCTCACGGTGACCCGCATGGCGCTCAAGGCCCGCGGCGCCTTCGTGCGCTACGCGCTGTCGCCCCGCGAGGAGCCCCTCTACGGCCGGCAGCGCCCCAACATCCGCAGCGACCCGAATGGCTACACCGCTGACTCGCTGGGCACCTTCCCCAAGACGTGCCCCGTGAAGCACGGCACCCGGCGCGCCTGAGCACCCAATGGAGCCGGGGCCGGGCGCGTCCTGTCCCCCCGGCCTCCGCTCCACGCAGAGGCCGGAGCTTCACGCCCGTGGGCACCACGGCCGGCTCCGGGCCGCCGCGTCAGGCAGGCTCGAACGCGAGCTGGCAGCAACCCGTGAGCGCCCCCTCCTCCACCTGGAGCGTGATGTGCTCGATGCCGAACTCGTCATGGAGCCGCCGCTTTACGTCGTCGAGGAAGGCGTCGTCCAGCCGCGGCTCCCTCATGACGAGGTGCGCGGTGAGCGCGGCCTCGGTGGTGCTCATGGCCCAGACGTGCAGGTCATGGACCTCGGACACCCCTGGAGTCTGTGCGAGCCGCTCGCGCACCTGACGCACGTCGATGTGGCCCGGCACCGCCTGGAGCGCGAGGTTGACGGAGTCCTTGAGCAGCCCCCACGTCCCCACGAAGATGAGGCCCGCGATGGCCAGCGTCACCACCGGGTCCAGCCACGCCCAACCCGTGTAGTAGATGAGGAGACCCGCCAGGACGACGCCCAGCGACACGGCCGCGTCAGCGGCCAGGTGGAGGAAGGCGCCTCGGATGTTGAGGTCGCGCTCGCGGCCCTTCCAGAAGAGCAGCGCCGTGGCCGCGTTGACGACGATGCCCACGCCCGCCACCGACATGATGGTGAAGCTGGACACGGTGGTGGGCTGCCCCAGCCGTCGCACCGCCTCCCAGCCCATGCCGCCCACCGCGACCAGCAGCAGCAAGGCGTTGAGCAGCGCGGCCAGGATGGTGGCGCTCCGGAAGCCGTAGGTATGGCGCTCCGTCGCCTTGCGCCGGCCCAGGACGCTCGCGCCCCAGGCGAGGACGAGCCCCAGCACGTCACTCAGGTTGTGCCCCGCATCCGCCAGCAGGGCGAGCGAGCCGGACAGGATGCCATACGTGGCTTCGATGCCGACGAAGGCCAGGTTGAGACCGATGCCGAGCATGAAGGCCCGGCTGTGCGAGTCGGGCGCGGCGTGCGCGTGCCCGTGTCCGTGAGAGTGCGAGTGGGAGTGCGAGTGTCCCGCCATGGAGAACGGCTCCTTCGTTCCAGTTCTCCCTCCTGACGACGCGCCTGGGCCCCCGGTTACAGTCCGCCCGCCTCCTCGCAGGGGCAGTCCACGCAGCCCTTGCGGCAGCAAGTGGTTCCGCACGCCTGCTCCAGTCTCCGGCCCAGCGCCTGCCGGGCCCGGTGGAGGCGCACCTTCGCGTTGGTGTGGGTGATACCGGCCGCCTCCGCGAACTCCGCCAGGGTCTGCCCGTCCAGGTCCACCCGCTGGAGCGCGTCGGAGTACTCCGGTTTCAGGGTGGTGGTGAGCGTGGAGACACAGGCGCAGACGGTCCGCTCCAGTTCGGCTGCGTCCTCGGTGGACAGGGGGCTCTCCTCGGCGAAGGCCCGCAGGGCGCGCCCTTGACGCTGCTCGTGCCGGTAGCGGTCGATGAGCGCGTTGCGAAGCAGGCGGTAGAACCAGGCCACCGCTCGCTCCTCCTCACGCAGGGTGCTCCCGCGCTCCACGCTCTTGAGCAGCGCGGCCTGGAGCACCTCCTCCGCCGCCTCGGCGCTCCCGACGTGGGGTGTCAGGAAGGCGAGGAAGCGCTGGCGGTTCTGGAGCAGGAGCGCGAGGACCTCGGGGGACATGGCCCCAGCCTCGCACATCGCGGTGCATCAGCGGGCGGGGACTTCCTGCGTGGGACAAGGCCACGGTGGCGGGAATGGCCCACAGCGCGTCGCCTCGCGTGTCAGAGGTCAGCCAGTCGGGGACCGGCAAGGCGTTAGATGGCACCGGCGCACTCGGCGGCAGGACGTCCTTCACCTTGTAGACGGCGCCCGGTGGCGCGCGGGCCAGGGCCTGCACTGGCACCTCCGAGGTCTCCTTCACCGCATCCACTGCCGCCGAATCCACGGCATCACCGCACCCCAGGCCCGCCACCCCCAGGCCCGCCAGGACTCACCAGAACCCGACGCGCATGTGCCCACTCCTCGCCTGCCCGAAACCTGCTGACGGTGAGCCACCCGGTGGCGGGAGCGAACTGCCCTGGAGGGCAGCCCCCGGAGGAAATCCGATGCTTCGGCGCCCACCGCGGGGGTGACATCTCCCGCGCGCCCCCCGGGCCTGGAGGACACCTCAGAACAACGGATGGGGCCACCCAAGGCGCGCCACACCTGGTGCGTGCTTCAGCGCGAGGAAGGGGTGATTCATCATCCCGGGCTTCCCCATCCGAAAGGAGCCTTGCATGAATGTCTCCCGCCTCGCCGCCTCATGGGCCGCCGCGCTCTCCCTCTCCCTCATCGCTTGCGGAGGCGGAGACGCCTCCCTGGATGTCCCCGAGGGCGAGGCGCCCGCCACCGTCGAGCAGGGCCTGGGCGTTCCGCCGCATTGCCCGAACGGAGACCTCATCTACTGGGTCGAGAACGTGCAGGCCTGTACGATGAAGTGCGGTACCACCCGCAAGCCCGGGAAGCCCTCGACGCAGTACGCCGCTTGTCAGTCCAACATGACGGGCACGCGCACGCTCATCAACGTCCAGTACTGCCTCCCTGACTGCGAAATCGTCATCGATTAGGCCTCCCACCGGGAAGGCACGCGTCAGGCCCTCGCCATGAAATGCCCGCTCTGACGCCACCTGGCGAGGCATTACGAGCGCCTCGCGCGCTTCCCGGAGAAGAGGGGCATCGTCGGTGCCGCCGTGTGCGCCTTCAATCCCGTCTTCGGCCGGGGCATGTTCGTGGCGGCCGGGGGCGCGGCGCTCGTGCGCGGCGAGACGACGGCGAGCGGTCCGGTTCGAGGAGCCGGACCGCATCGACGGGCGTCGTTGGTGTGCTCGCTACTTCGAGCAGACCGTCACCTTGAACTCATCTTCGATCCCCGAGGCGTAGGAGAGCGGGGCATAGGCCCCTCCACCCTTGTAGGTCCCCGAGAAGCCTACGTCGTCGTAGAGCCGGCAGAACCCGCCGTCGCTCGCGACGCGCACGAGCGCCGCGCCACGGGTCGACTGCGCGAGCGGGATGCCGAGGGCGTTCTTCTCGACCATCGTCGTGCCGGAGGTGCGGAGCTTCACCAGCGTACCGCCGAAGGACTTGACCTGCCTGGAGACCGAGCCATTGAGCTTCGCGTCGTTCGTCGACCAGGCCTTGGGGAAGCGATCAACCCGGCCCGCGGCGGTCAGTACCTCCTTGAACTTCTTCGCCTGGGCCTCGAGCGGCTTGAAGTGATCGGCGCCGATGGTCACGCTCGCCGAGGCGGTGAGCTCGGCGAACTCGCTGGCGACCTGCTTGGCGTGCGCGGCGGGCTCCTTGACGCGCGCGAGCCAGGCGTTGGAGAGCGCGCCATCCTGCTCGAGCGCGGTGAGCGCCTCCTGGTCGACCTTGAGCTGATCCTCGAGGCGCGCCTTCGCCGCGAGCGACACGTATGTTTCGGCAATCTTCTGATGGTTCCCGGCGAGCTCGCAGACCACCTTCGGCTGCTTCGCACGCCCTTCGTCCTCGTAGTACTTCTGAATCGTCGGGTACTGGCGGTCTTCGCACTCCTTGGCGAGGGCGGAGAGCGCGAGGATCGCCCCCATGTCCTCCCGGACATGCCCGAGCGCGCCTCGCACCTGTCCGTCGCGGGCCATGAGCCCAGCCTGGATGGCGGCGCCGTGGCGATCACCGATGGTCGTGAACCGGGCGCGGCGCTCCAGGTCGAGCTGCATCTCGCCGTGGGCCGCGTTCACCTCCTCGCTCGCCTTCTTCCACTTCGCGGTGGACTCCGAGAAGAACGTCTCGAAGCTCGAGGTGTCCCAGTCCTTGTCCCTCTCCTTGATGCGAGCGATGCGGGTCTCGACGTCATCGAGCATCTTCGCGATCTCGTCGAGAATGTTGGGGTCCTTCCAGTCCGACCTCTCGAACTTCTTGGTGATGCTCTTCATCTTGACTTCGACCGTCTGGATGTCGACCTTGGCGGGGCTCTTGTTCGCACCCGAAGGCGCGGCGAACGCCGTGCTGGCCGTCGCCAGGTGCATGACGGCAGCAAGAAGAAGTGCGGCGCGCGCGCTTCGGCTGGCGTTGCGCTGCTCGGAGGAGGGACGGAAGTTGGATCGCTCAAGCGACTGGGTCGACAAGTAGGGACTCCTGAGGGTTGGGATGGCGAGGGGCCCGGGGCAGCGAACCAGCGCTTTCGCGCCCACCTCGTCGCGGTGGCCCCTGAGTGAGAAGCTCGGCTCGTCGGCTGTACGGAGCACGCACGCCCCCGGGAGGTCAGTCGAACGGGCTCTGCGCATAGAGCCGCGTGCTTGCCTATCCGCACGCTCCGCCGCACCCCGTTCGGGATGATCTCGTCACCGCACGCGGTTCGCACCGCCCATGACGCTCCCAAACTTCTTCAGAGCTTCGTTCATCTCCGCGCTTGTCATTGGCACCGCCGCTCCGGCGCTCGCCGCCCCGGCCACTGCTCCCGCTCCCGTGGCGGAGGTCGGTCCGAACGGGGTGGGGATGCTGTTCCCCTCCGAGCCCTCCGGCAGCAGCTTCCACCTCGGCGACGGCGACCCCACCGACTCCGAGCCATTCTTCGACATGGAAGGCGACGAGGCCACGCCCGGCCTCGAATCCGGCGTCCCCTATTGGTCGACCACCGGCCACCGCGTCACGTACGCGAGCGGCAAGCCCGCCGGAAAGACGGTGCGGCTCCACCTCCGTCCCGGCGGCGGCGAGCAGTCCTTCACCTGGCGTGACGGCGCCCTCGAGAACGGCTTCATCGGCAGCCCCGACGATCTCCTGAACTTCGAGGCCACCGTCTACGTGCGCGTCCACGAGGACAACGGCACGCACCACTCCATGTCCTGGAAGATGCGCGGCGGCCAGCACACGAAGCCCGAAGTCGCGCGCTCGAGCTGCGTCGGCATGGACGTCCCGTTCGGAGGCGCCTCGCCCCAGGCCTACCGCGAGCTCGACCACCCGACCTACGACCACCTCTCGCTCACGCCCCACTTCGACTATCAGTTGCAGGAAGGCCGCTGGCTCGGCGTGAAGGTGGTCTCGTATCTGGTCGAGGGTGGCACCCGGAACCTGCTGTTCCTCGACACCAATCCCTTCGACGCCTCCGGAACGCCGCGTAACGAGTTCCGCCTCTTCACCGAATGGCACGACCGCGACGGCGAGAGCACCGGTCACTACAATCGGGCGGCCACATGGGCCGGCTGGGAGACGACGTTCCGCGTGGACGGCTGGCGGCGGGTCGACTTTGCCTACCCCTCGGCACGCGAGATTATGCCGCCGACCCCGTAAGCGCCCTGGCGCTACGCGCGCTCGCGGTCGTGGGGCTGCTCGCCCCAGTCGATCGCGAGCGCGCCGCGTCCGGTCGGCGGTGAAGCGATCGATTCGCGGTATGCGCTCGGCAGAGAAGTGACAAAAACAATCACCTCTCATGCTGCGGCAAGCCATCGGTGATTTCGTAGGAGTCGCCCTTCTCTTCGATGAAGATGTGCATTTTCACCGTCGTGTTCGTGGGGCCCTCGAAGGCGCCCATCGCGATGCCGAGCCAGTCGTGCATGCGCGTGTCGAGCGGGTCCCAGAAGAGGGAGGCCCCGCACGTGCGCCAACTGCTCGCGACGGCCGCTGGCGTGGGCTCCTCGCGAGGCGTGAACCGCATTGAGTGAGCGGGCCAACGAGTCAGGCAGCCGCTTCCGAAGGCCCTCGTGAGTCGGCCGCTCCAGCGCCGCGTGGAACTTCGAGCCTGTCGACGCCTCACGCCATGAACAGCGTCACGACAGACGGGGTGTGGCCGGCCGGTGCCGGGCCGAGGGATGCAACGTCCAGGGCCCGGCGATATCAGCCAACCCACCTCGCATCGTCTGCTTGGAGGCCACGGGCCGCGCGGCTCGTGTACTCCGAGGCGACACCGCATTCCGGAGTCCTTGGACGTGAGCACAAGCAAGGGAACATCCCGGCGGGCACGCCCGACCCAGGCAGAGGTCGCGGGCCGCGGTCCGAAGTCACCGGAAACGCGCGGGATGCCCACTCCGCCGTCTCAACAAGCCCCGAGACCAGCGCGTCACCAGCGCGAGCCGGGTGAAGGCCAGCAGGAACGCCGATGGTCCCGCGACGTGACGGAGCGAAGCAACGCGCTCGACCTCGAAGAGGGAGTCTTCACGCGGGACCCGAAAGACATGGCCCGCTCACTGAAACGCTCGGCGGAACAAAGCAGCCGGCGGAAGGCTTCACCCTTTCAGTCCGCCATGTCGATGCTCACGTTTTTCGAAAACCGAGCGGGCCGCGGCCTGACGCCGGAAAGGCGGCAGGCCCTCGAGCAAGCCAAGGATGAGCTCCGGAGACTCTACGGCCGGCCGACGAAGGGCACACCACCCGCCTGATGCGATGCCACGTCCTATCTCAAGGCCGAGGAGGTGGCGCCCGTGCTTGTCCAGGTCCCTCCCGAGTGGCGGTGCCTGTGCGCCACGGCCGTCGATACCGGAATGAGGCGGGGCGAACTCGTGGCTCTCCAGAAGGGGGACGTAGACCTTGAGCTGGGGGAATGCCTCGTCACGAGGAGTTGGGAGGCGGGCACCACGAACTGCGGCCCTCCCTCGTCCAGGAGATGCGAGCGAGCCCCTCGGGGCTGGTGTTCCCTCGCCCGGATGGCTCGATGCACTCCCGAACGTGGACCTTGCCGCCGCTGCTCTGCTCAGCGATGAATCGTGCCCAGCTTGTCGAGAGGGTGGGTCCACAAGTGCCGCTGCTGTGGACACGTCGAGCACGCTCCCAAGGCTGACGTGCGCCGTTGGCGGTGGTGCAGCGCATCCTCGGGCACTCCTCGCCCACCGTTACGGCTGGCGTCTACGGCCACCTTGACGTCGCGGACATGCGTGCGGGCCTGGAGCAGCTCCGCTTCTGACCCGCCGAGGAGCCCCTTGCAGCGGTGCTCCTACTGGCCGTGTCGGGATTTCGCCAGGGACCTGGATTGCCACGCCGAGGGCTGGCGCGAGGGGGCTCTCCCGACTCACTCACTCCTGCTTCGGTTCGGGCGACTCCCACGTGAAATGCACGGAAGGGGCCTTCACCGCCTTCGCATCCTTCATCAGGAAGCCCTCTTCCCGCTGGGCCGCGCGCTTGATCGCTGGCCGCAGTTCCGCGGGGATGGTCAACAGCACGCCCACCACGAAGCTCCGCCCCCGGCACGCCTCGGCGGCGTAGCCGAACGAGATGCGCACGGCGACCTTGTTGCCCTCGATGTGGTGGAACGCGACCGAGCGCTTCACGGACTCGAGCCCACCGGAGTCGAAGCCCACGCAGTCCTCGCCGGGCTCCAGGCTCTGCATCAGCGCCTCCACCGTCCTGGCGCTCTTGAACGCCGCCTCATCATGGATGTGCTTGCGGATGAAGCGGTCCGCCTTGAGCGCCGCGACCACGTCCTTCTCGGGAAACACGCTCAGCAGCGAGAAGGCACCCTTGGGCTTCGTCACGTCCTCGGTCACGTAGGACGTGCTCGCGTACGGGTGCGCGCCCCCGGTGAAGCCCGAGTCCGAATTCTCGTAGCTCACCCAGGGGCCCACCACCGACAGTACCTTGATGGACTGGGAGCCCTCCCAGCCGAACGTGTTGGTGCCCTCCTCGGCCTTGAAGTTGGAGAGGAAGTCTGCCTGGCGTGACTGCAGGCCGAACACCTCCTTGCCATCGCGCAGGGCGCGTAGGTCCTTCGCGGACATCTCGAACGTGACGTCCGCTCCTGTCACCTTCCACTTGAGCGGCTGGGCAGGAGCCGCGAGCAGTGCCACCATCAACAGGGCGCTCATGTGCATGCGCGCCATTCTGCCCGGATTCCGCTCTGGGGTCAGGCGCTTCCCGAAGCGGAAGCGGAGGATGCGAGCATGGCACTCCGGGGCGGGGCAGGGGCCGAGGAAGGAGAGGACACCGCGAGTGCAGCGGGGGCAGGGCTGAGGTGGCCCGCCTGTGTGGGCGCTACTTGCCCGCGTCCTTCGCCACGTCCTTGGCATCCTCGACGGGTGGGGCTTGGGGGAACGCCAGGTAGCCCTTCTCCGTGTACCAGGCCATGACCTGCACCTTCAGCCGGCCCGCCTTTACCATCGGGTCTTGCTCGGCGAGCTGCTTCGCCTCCGCCTTGGTGGCGGTGCGGTAGATGCACGCGCCGCGCATGCCCACGTCGTCCTGCTCGTCGAAGGGGCCCGCGAGCACCATCTTGCCGCTCTCCCCCATGCGCGTGAGGTGCGCGAGGTGCTCTTTCTGTAGCTGCGCCAGCTCGGCCTCCGGCAGCTTCTTGGCGCCAGGCACGCGCTCGAGTAGGACGAGGTAGTGCCTGTCGAACTCGAACTTCTTCGCGGCGGGCTGGGCTGGTGCAGCGCCGAGGGTGAGCAGGAGCAGGGCGGTCGTGAGCGTCATGGTGAGGGTCCTAGGGAAGCAGGTGCGGGGAACCCTAGAGGCAGCGGCTGACGCGGCGCCACTTTCCGGTTGATGAGAGAAGGGCAATCCCACCACCCCGAGGTGGCGATGAAGGTGACGCTGAGCAGCGTGCTCGTGGACGAGCAGGCCAAGGCCCTCGCGTTCCATGCGGACGTGCTCGGCTTCGTGTTGAAGCTGGACCTCCCGGCGGGCGAGTACCCGGCTGAGCACGTCACGCCATCGTTAACAACGCGGCGCTGACGGCGCAGCACCCGCGCGAGCGCGGCCGCGCGCGTCGCGTGGCGGTGCTGGACGTGGACTACCACCACGGCAACGGCACCCAGGACATCTTCTGGGAGCACGCCGACGTGCTCGTCGTCTCGCTGCACGGCACGTCGGAGACGGAGTACCTCAACTTCCTCGGCTACGCCGACGAGCTCGGGGCCGGCGCCGGCGAGGGCTTCACCCACAACTTTCCGCTGTCGCGCGGAACCACCTGGGCGCAGTACAGCGCCGCGCTCGACTCCGCGCTGGACGCCGTGGCCCGCTTCGGCCCGGATGCGCTGGTGGTGTCGCTGGGCGTGGACACCTACGTGGGAGACCCCATCACCACCTTCGCGCTCGAGCGCGAGCACTTCCCCCTCATGGGCGGGCGCCTCGCGCAGCTGCGGCTGCCCACGGTGTTCGTGCGGGAGGGCGGCTACGCGGTGGAGGACCTCGGCCTCAACGTGGCCGGCGTGCTCGGGGGCTTCGACGCCGGACGCTGAAGGTGGGCGTAGGCACGCTACTCCCGGACGGGCTCGGCGGGCTGCTCGCTGCGCCGGTGCCGCGCGTAGAGCGCGTCGCGCCAGGCGACGATGTCCGGATAGCGCGTGCACAGCTGCGGGTGGACGCCCGCAGCGCGCGTGGCGGGGCCTACCGCGAGGTGCCCGCCGTCCACGGGTGACACGAACTGCAGCGTCACCGCCATCGCGAGGTCCGCGTAGGTGAGGCGGTTCGCGACGAGGTGGCGCTTGCCGCCCGCGAGCGCACGCTGCAGCGCTTCCAGCTCGAATACCAGCGTGGCCTCCGCCGCCTTGCTGTCCGGCATCCCGTACTTCCTACGCAGGAAGGCCATGGCGAAGTCCACCGCGGGCACCGAGAGCTGGCGCACGAAGCCAGGGAAGGCGGGTGGTTGCTGCTCCAGCTTCGCGGCGCGGTCGTTCGCGAGCCGGTCGAGGTATCGCACCCGCGCCGCGCCGAGCGCGGCCTCGCTGCGGGCGTTCCAGGCGGCGATCTCCTCGGCATGCTCGGCCGGAAAGAGCGTGTGCGCGCTGCCGTGCGCGTCCGCGTAGCGGGCGATGTGGAAGGAGTCGATGAGCGGCCCCTCGGGCGTGAGCAGCATGGGCGTGCTCACACGGCCCTTCAGTCGCCGCGCCCGCAGCCGCAGCGAGAGTTCGCCGATGAGCGGGTAGTGCTCGCGGTACGCATACGCGAGGCGGTGGTGGTCCAGCGCCCAGCGGGCCTTTTCGGACCAGGGAGAAGCGGCTTCGCCAATCAGGGTCCACGTCATTGCTGCGCCTCCGTGCGCAGCTGTTGCTGCAGGAAGGTGCGCCAGTCTTCGATGAGCTGCGGTGAAAAGTCGTGGCCGAGGTCGGGGTAGACCTTCACGTCGATAGGGATACCAGCTGCCTTCAGTGCGTCCACGCGCGCCGCGGTCTGCGGGGCAGTGGTGATGGGGTCGACTTCGCCTTGCAGCACCCACACGCGCCGCGTGGCCGGTGCATCGGGCGTGGGGTCTCCGAGCAAGCGCGAGCCCATGGGCACCGCGACGTCTACCTGCTCCGGGTGGCGCAGCGCGAGCGCCCAGGCGAGGTCTCCGCCGTAGGAGAAGCCCGTCACGGCGACGCGGCGGATGCGGGGGTGGGCGGCGCGCAGCTCGCGGATGAGCTCTGCGAGCCGCGCGGCCATCTGCTCCACGTCGGCGGTCTTCTCCTCGGTCGCCTTCTGCTCGTGGCCGGCGGCGAACCAGGTGAAGCCCTCCCTGCGCGGGTGCGGGCCGCGCGGTAGCACGACGCGGGTCGGGGTGCGCCAGTCCTCGATCAGCGGTCTCCAGAACCCGGGTGTGGACCCGGAGTAGTGCAGCGCGACGAGCATCGACTCTGGCTCGTCTGCTCCGACGGTGTAGGTCTCGTAGGTGAGCGCGGGTGCAGCAACCGGCGCCTCGCGGGGCGCCTGGGGCGGGTGGGCACACGCGAGACAGAGCGCAGGCAACATCCGGAGCACGGCGAGGTGCAGGGGCTTCATCATCAGACCTCCGACAGCGGAAGGGGAGACGCGGCGCTCACTGACTCTGCGGGCGTTTCTCGCTTGCCTGCACGCGCAAGGGAAGCTGGTTCTGGCGCGGCGGCAGCGGTCACAGGCTGTAGGCGGAGAAGGTGCAAGTGGGGTCGTAGGCCCGGTTGTAGTCCAGCACCACCGGGCCCCTACGATTTCACGCACCGCGCCGTTGGTCTCGTTGCGGTGGGCCTCGTCGCCTCCTGCATCGCCGCGAGCCGGTGTTTGCGCCCGCCGCACCGTCAGCCGCTCGCGCGCCACCAATTCGCCGTGGAGGCGGAATACCTCGTCCAGGCGCACGGCCAGTGTTCGGCGGGGGCGCACGTTCTCACCGAGCCGGACGGCTCATCGGGCTCCCCGGCGACGACAACCCGGCCCGGCACCGCGAATGCGTGAAGCCTCGGGCCTGCGTCACCCGGTGAAGACGCCCCAGCAGATGTCGTTCCGCGTCCGCTGGTCTTCGAGGACCAGCTCACGGAGGGTGGCGGGGAGCCGTTCCCGCTGCCATCCGAGCTCCTGCAAACGGGCCCCTTCCGCGTTACCCACGGCGACCGACGCGGCGGCGGCCCGGAGGGCGTACGCCGCCGCGCCCAAGTAGTGCGCAGCGACGTGGGCGACGGCCACCGCCTGGCCTGCCGCGAGAGCCGCGAACCTGGCCGGGTCCGGCAACCCACGCGCCGCGGCGTTGGCCACGAACGCGGTTTGGTGGGCGTCACGCATTCTCACTTCGCCCCTGATCCACGCCCGTCCCACGGCGATGGCGTCACGGGGGCGCGCGTCTTCAGGGCGCGCGTTCTCGAAGAAGGGCAGGACGTGCTCCGCGCAGAGGGCAGCCCACTCCGCGAGCAGGTGGTGGTCCTCGTCGGTCAGGCTCCCGCCACGACGAATCGTGATCAACCTGGGGTCTCGCTCTTTCGGCAGGATCGGCATCGCCAGATTCTCGCCCAGCCTCCTCGTCGACGCGATGGGGTCGGCGATGGGCGGCACGACAGGGACCTCCTGTCGCGCCGTGCTCCCCCACGCGGGCGAGGAGGAGGCAAGGAGGGGGCGCCAGGAGGCGGCGAGGCAGGAGCCGAGGATGGACAGGACGCCGCGAGTGGACTTTCGCGGGGCTGCTCAAGCAGGAGATTCGCGGTGGACCTGTTCGCCTGCGCCAGCGAGTCCATCGTTCCTTCGTTGGTGCCGATGAAGAACGTGTCCCGGGTGGCCGTCGCGGGATAGACCGTGCCCGCGCCGTTGTAGGCCACCGTCCAGCCCGAACCCATCCGTCATCTGGAGCGACAACCCCGAGCCCGTGTCCGTGTTCAGCCCCGTGTGCGTTGGCGAGTGCGTCGAGCCCCCATCAGGAGCATGAGCGCTCCGAAGAGTGGCACCGAGGAGGTGGTGGTGCAGCCGGACTTGGACGGAGCGCCGCCATCGCCGTCAGGGGGGCTGGCACCAGCGTCCGGGACACCCACACCCCCGTCAGCCTCCAACACACCACCATCGCCGGACGGGACGCCGCCACCACCATCCGGGACGTCGCCACCACCATCCGGGACGCCGCCACCACCATCCGGGACGCCGCCATCCGTTGAGATGACGCACCCGGGGGTTGGCAGCCCTCGAGGGTAGGTCTCACAGATGCCTTGGAGCGTGCCAGGGTCGATGATGCGCTTCTGCGTATCGCCCCAGGGCAGGACGCGAGACATCGTGGAATCGGTGCGTGTCAGCAGGGCCAACCCCAGCCCCTCGCCGATGGAGCGTGTCACCAGGCTCTGGACATCTCCGATGACGCAGCCGGGCTCGATGACTCCCTGGTCGCAGGGGGGACCATCCAGCGTGGTGAGCATGCCATTGCTGTTGTTGAGGCTGATCTCGGTGCCGAGAATCTCACCGGTGGAAAGCTGGAAATAGCTCGTCTCCTCGACGACGTCCCTTGGCGCGAAGGGCCAACAGTCATACTTGTCGGGACAGGATTCATTCTGCCAGCAGGCATCGTCATCGGGGACGATGTCCGGGCAGTTCACCTGGCGGAAGGTCACCAGCATCTTCCCGTCGAGAGGTCGCGGTGCGGGATGGGGCACATCCTCGCCGGGTGTGAACACCAGGTCCGAGCAACTGGCCACGGCCTGGTTCCAGGTGTTGAACGCGGCGGTGACTGCGGCCCTTTCTTCAGCGGTCGGGTGGCCACCCGAGGTGGTCATCGCATAGGTCACGGTCCTGTCGCCGCGGCACAATTCCAGCCCTTCGTATCGTGTACGTTCGTATGGCTGTGCCCGCGCGTTGGTCACACCGACGAGGACGACGAGAGGAATGAGAAGAAAAAATCTGGCAGGGGTCATGTCCGGAAAATCATAGACGGTGCGGGTGATACGCCGCGAGTTCCGGCTCAGGTCGAACAGAGCGGCAGTGGACTCGGCGCACCAGGTGATTGTCGCCCAACCCCTCACCAACCTGCCTCCGAGCGCCGAGCACCTGTTGGCACTGGTGGACCGGGTGACCATCCGCGCCCTACGGCATGACCGAGCAATTCATCAAGGCGCTGGCCGCTCACGTCTACGAGCCAGCGAAACTGGCGAGGCATCCCATCGAGTATCCGCGCACGTTCAGGCTCAGCGCGACTGGCTATGAGGTATACCTGTCCCAAGAGGAGGAGTTGCCGTGGCTTCGCGCACGTGTCGCGCAATTTCCTGGAAGCGATGATGCCTGGCTTGACTTCACGCCCTGAACCGCTTGTCGCCCGAGGCTTGGTGGCCCGCGACAGAGTTGGCGTGGCTGCGAGCGCTGGAAGGGAAGTACGCGGAAGCAGAGCCCTTGGCGAAGGTGGGGCGACACTTCGCACCCGAGAATCCCTATGCGCTCGAGACCTCGGCTCTGGTGGCCTTCCACCAGGGCCATTGCCGGGAAGCGGTCGCGGACCAACAGCAAGCGGTGGCGAAGTTCCCCAAGGAATGGCCCGAGGAAGAGCGAGCGCGGTTCAAGCAGGCGCTGGATGCGTATCAGCGTGGGAGCTCGTCCGAGGCGGCTCCGGCGGCGCCATTGAATAGGTAGCGCGCCAGGCGTGCGTGTCCCGGTGCTCATGCCGGTGGAGGTTCAAGTGCTGTTGTCTCTGGTCGACTGAAGGACATTGGCCGGGATGTAGAGTGGTTTGCATTTCTTGTTTTGCTGGTATTTCGTGCTAGCTCGTGCCCCTCCATCTGGAGGTGGTTCCATGAGGAAGTTCCCTCGCATCCTGGCGCTCACGGTGGTGTGCGTCCTCTCTGCGTTTGCATCCGGCTGTGGCGACGAGCGCATCGACACGCCGCTCGCGGAGGAGGCTCCGGTAGGCACCGCCGGCGCGTCGCTCGCGTGCAGTACCCGCATCACCTACGGCGAGAGATGGATTCGCCCCTCGGGACACACCGCGCAGTACGACATCGCGAGTGGTTTGGTGACGTGGGATGGCACCTGCATCAACGAGGGCAGCAACTCGTATGCGGTGCTCTCGAACGGCTGGCGGCCGTACTTCACCGGCAACAACGCCTGTGTCATGGCGCTCGACACGGACTGTGCCGGGGTTACCGCGTGCTCGACGCGCGTCACCTATGCCGCGTCGTGGCTGCATCCGTCGGGACACACCGCGCAGTACGACGACGTGAGCGGGCGCGTGTTCTGGGATCGGGCCTGCACGAATGAGGGCAGCAACTCGTACGCGGTGCTCTCCAACGGGTGGAGGCCGTACTTCAGCGGCACGGGCGCGTGCGGCATGTCCTTCCGCTACACGGGGTGCGGCGGCCTGTACCGGAACCCGGTGGTCCCCGTGGATTGCGCGGACCCCGGCGTCATCCGTGATGGGACGCGGTACGTCGCCGCGTGCACGTCCGGCGGTGCGGCGAATGCCTTCCCCCTGCGCACGTCGACGGACCTGGTGACGTGGACGAGCGCGGGCTCCATCTTCCCGTCGGCGTCGAAGCCCACCTGGGCGACGGGCGACTTCTGGGCGCCGGAAATCCACAAGGTGGGGACGCGTTACATCGCTTACTTCACCGCGCGGCACTCGAACGGGAAGCTGTCCATCGGCGCGGCGACGTCGGCGAGCGCGCTCGGGCCCTTCACGGACATCGGCCGGCCGCTCGTGCATGACACCGCGATGGGAATGATTGACGCCACCTTCTTCACGAGTACCACCGGGGTGCCCTACCTGGTGTGGAAGGCGGACGGCAATGCGGTGGGACGGCCGACGCCCATCTACGGGCAGGCGCTGTCAGCGGATGGTCTGTCGCTGGTGGGCTCGCGCCAGACGCTCATCAGCAACAACCTCTCGTGGGAGGGCGGCGTCGTCGAGGCGCCATGGGTCGTCGCTCGGGGCGGCTACTACTACCTCTTCTATAGCGGTAACGCGTACTACAACAGCACCTATGCCGTGGGCGTCGCGCGAGCGACGAGCCCGCTGGGCCCGTACACCAAGCTGGGCTCGCCGATTCTCAAGACGGGTGGCGGCTGGGTGGGGCCGGGACACAACTCCGTCGTCACCGGGCCGCGCGGTGACATGTACATGGTCTACCACGCGTGGAACAGCGCCCACACGGCGCGGGTGATGCTCGTGGATGCAATCACGTGGCCCAATGGCTGGCCCTCGGTTCCGTCCGCGCCGTCGGCGAGCTCGCGGCCCATGCCGTAGCGGCTTCGCTGTGACGACTGCCTCCGCGCCGCGGCCTCATTCGCCACGGCGTGGAGGTGCGCGGCGGCGGGGGAGGGCGGTTTGCCCGCAGAAGGCAATCGACAGCTCCGCATGGTTCGAGGCACCTCGCAGCGCGCGGAAGACCACGCCCTTCGGTTGGAGCATCTGGGCGGACATCGGCGTCATCGTGAGCCGGAGTCTCTCTTCCACCACCCGAAGCTCAGTCGGCCGGCTCCTGCCCCTGCGGGATGAAGACAGGGAGCACCTGGCCTTCCAGCCAGGCGTCCATCATCCGGTTCTCAAGCAACTTCCCGACGACGTGGTAGCGCGACACCATCGCGGGGGAGGTGAGCGCGTCCTCGCAGACGACCGTGGCTTCGCCCAGGTAGGACGCGTGACACATCCACACCCGCGCGCTGTCGTTCCAGAGGAACCCGACGTGGTAGTCGAGCCCGACGACGTAGAGCCCCTCACCGGCGCGCCTCACACGGTCGACAACCCCGGACACGGGACGGTTGCGAAACCTCCAGATTTTCTTCGGAGGTGCCAGCGCCTTCACGATGTACTCGGCGTGCTGCTGGGCCATCTGCGTATGCTCGACGCGGAAGCCGGCGTCTCGCAGCACCGTGGAGACGAAGTAGCCACAGGCGATGCTCCCTGTGCGTGGCGTCTGGCTGTCGCCGTAGAACTCCCACGGTGTGCCGTACCAGGCCGGCATCAGGTGTCGGGTGATGGCATCGAGCACGGTTGCGCGGGCCTCGTCACGCAAGGCCATGCGCTCGGCGCCGGGCTGGTGCCACCGCGTGCCGAAGGCGTGTCGTCGGGACTCCAACTCGGAGACCACCTCGGCATAGGGCCGCTCTGGGAGAGGGGCGTCGCGCTCCTCGTCGACAGCGGCAAGGGTGAGGAGCAGCAGGATGGGAACCATGCACCGGTGGACGCCTGGACACGCGCGAAGGTTCCTATCGCGGTGGGCGGACTGCGGCTGGCGTAACCGCTCAGGGGGGCGCGCTCGCGGGCCGACTGGACCAGGAGGCGGGTCGGCCCTTATTGAGGTCGCCGGAGAGGCGGGCCCCCTTCAGATGAAGCGTCGTCGCCGTGTGACAGAGTCCATGGTTCGGCGGGGAGCAGATGCCTGCCTCCGTCAGCTGCCGCGCCCCTCGTGGGAGGGCGGCCTGGCCAGGTGCGTCCCCCAAGGGACTGCGCGACCTCTCGACCGGACTGGGACACAGCTCGGCCGCCACCGTTGGCGGCCCTCCTCGTCTCTCTGCGCCAGGTAGCCACCCCATGCTCTCAACGAAGGTCGCGTTGGCCGAACAATGGGCCACGTTCGCTCTCGGCACGGTTGCGGTTTCACGCGGCCTTGTCGACGCAGCCGCGGAAGTAGTCGCCGTCAGGAAGTTGGGTGGAATGCGCATTGGCGCATCGGCTACGTTGCGCCCTTTCGACGTAACGAAAGGCGTGCAGGAAGCTTCGCGAGGGGGCGACGGTTGCTTGCCGGATCTGCCGCTGAAAGGAGCTGGAGATGGAGCGCAACGACGAGAAGGGGTTCTTTTCCTGGGTCACCCGCCTGGTGCGCGACCATCGCGGCACGCTCGCGGCGGTGGCTCGAAACGAGGGCCTGCTCGCCGACGACGCGCTCGACGCCGTCCAGGACGCCTTCGCGACCTTCCTCGGCCTGCCCCACGCGCGGAAGCTCGCGTACGAGGAGGACGACAGCCGCAACCTCCTCGCGATCCTCGTGCGCAACCACTCGCGGAACAAGCGGCGGCGCCACGAGCTCGCGCGGCCGCATCTCAGCGACCGTGAAGTGGTCGAGAGCCTGGCCGACGATCGGGAGAGCGTCGATTCGCTCATCGAGCATGCCGAGGCGCATGTGCTCGCCTTCCAATGCGTGGAGAAGCTCGCCGCGGTGCAGCGCCAGGTGGTGACGCTGCGCCTGCTCGAGGATCAGCCGGGCGTCCGTGTGGCGGATCTCCTGGGCACCACACCTGGAAACGTCGCCGTGCTCCTGCACCGCGCGAAGCGTGAGCTCCGCGCGTGCATGGAGGAGTAGCGCTCTCAGGCGGCGGCGCGGTGGAGCCGCTCGGCCGGCTGTGGCTTGCGCTGCGCCAGCCAGACCCGCGCGGAATCGGCCATGGTGACGATGGCGGCGCCAATCATGATTGCATCCTTGACCACCAGCCGCCCGCGGCCACTCAGCCACGGAAAGCCGTGGTGGGCGTCGCCGAGCGCCGGCACCCAGCTCTCAGGTGTCGTGACGAGAAAAGAGAGCGTCACTACCGACATGCCGATCACGAGGGCGCTGCCGATGGCGCCGAGCTCCGGGCGCCACCAATGGGCGGCGATGAGCAGGCCGAAGAGCACGATCACGCCACCGAGCAGGTAGGAGAACCCATAGGTCCCGTTCGCCTCGTGCCACGCGCGGTTGGCGGGAACGAGCGCGCCTTCGGCATTCATATGCTGCCGGTATTCGGGGGCGTCGTATGCATAGACGAAGCTCATGACCGGGCTGTTGGCCACGAAGGGGACGATGCCGTCGGCTTCGTATTCGGCGACCTTGAGCGAGCCAATCCAGACGAGGACGACGATCAGGCCGGCGCGAAGGACGTTCATTCCGATGCGGTCGGCACGGGCGGCGAGGCGGAGGAGCGACTCGATACGGGACAAGGATGGATCTCCTGCTGTGGGAAGCGCCCGAGCCCACGGTTTCGGACTCGAACGCTTGCGCTATGCCGTCATGAGGTTTCGTCCCGCCCGGGCATTACACGGAGCATTCAAAAGGCGAGCGCGGCGACGAGCAGCGCGCCGGCAACCAGCGCCGACCAGCGCCGCGTCTGTGTCCGGGGGAGCTCCTTCGTGGGCGCGAGCGCCTGTTCGCCTGGAGGAACGCTGCGCGCGCTGCGGGCGACGAAGAGCGGCTGCCAGCGCGGCTCCTTGCGGCGCGCGAACTGCTCGAGCGGCGCGAGCACCTGAGGTGGGCGTGGCCTCTCGTGGAGGTGCCATGCCAGCGCGAGGGGGGCGTCATGTTGAGCCCGCTTGGACGCCGCTGCCGCGCGACCTGAGCAATCCGGGACACCTAGTGCATCAGGTTTCTGAGTATGCTCATGGAAAACACCGACATATTCCAGCCGGCGACCCCGGGTTCCTCGAATGAAGCGCTCGTGGCACTGTCATTGCTTTCGAGGGCGAGGTCGTTCCTAGAAAGGAGTGCTACTTGAACTCGGATCAACTGCGTCGGCTCTTCGCTCGAGCGCTGAGTGCATCACTGGCGTCCCCGCTGCTGCTCACCGGTTGTGGCAATGGGGGTATCTCCCTGGAAGGCTACACTTCCCCCACCTGCGATAATGGAAGCCTGTCGGTCCAAGGGCTGTCTCCCGCGACACAGACGGACTTCGTCGGGATGAGGCTCATCGCCGACCTGTACACCACGCCTCAGCAGCAAACCCTCGTGTCCTCGGGGGCGCCGTGCGAGACCGCCACGCAGCCGGTGGCGTGTAACGCGGAACTCGAGGCCCTCTCCTCCGAGGAGGGGTTTCGCTCCCGCTGCGAGCCGGACTGCTACGCGTACTACCTCGTGACGACGCGAGGGGATGCGGTGGAGGCCCACACCTCTCAAGAGGCGCTCCAGGCCTTCCTGGGCGACATCGACACCTCTCAGGAGGCGCTGCTCCAGGTCTTCGCGGGGGGCTACGACCTGAGCTGCACCGAGTTGGAGAAAGGCGCGGTGAAGGCCAACGCAGACGGGACCTTCAACGTCGTCGCCTCGAAGGGGTTTGCGTGTGGAGAGGGCTCTAAACTGACGCAGTATCTGCTGGAGGTGACACCCTCGGGCGAGGTGCACGTGAGGCAGACCCACATCCTGGAGCGGGGCACGAAGGGGTGCACTGTGGGGCGCAGGCCCGCGGGACTCCGCTCGGATGGCTCGATTGCATGCGCGGATGAGCTGGGGCAGCACTTCGCGCTCATCGCCCACCTGGAGGAGGCCTCCATCACGGCCTTCTTGAGGCTGCGGGACGAACTGGCGCTTCATGGCGCGGCGGTCGAGCTTCAGCAGGCGGCGCTGAGCAGCGCACTCGATGAGGTGGCCCACACGGAGGTGTGTGGACGACTGGCGCGTCGTCATGGCGCGACGCCTGCGCGCGCGGTGGTGGCGCCGCTCCCGCCCAGGCCGCTGCTCGAGGTGGCGCTGGACAACGCGGTGGAGGGCTGCGTGCGCGAGACGTATGGCGCGCTGCTGGCTCACCATCAGGCCCTGCACGCGGAGGACAACGAGGTGCGCGAGGCGATGGTCCGTATCGCCGAGGACGAGACCCGGCACGCGGACCTGTCCTGGGCCATCGACCGTTGGGCGGTAGAGCGACTGCCGTCCGCCGAGCAGGAGGCGGTACGCGCGGCACGTCAGCGGG
This sequence comes from Myxococcus sp. AB056, assembly GCF_006547365.1. NCBI lineage: Bacteria > Pseudomonadati > Myxococcota > Myxococcia > Myxococcales > Myxococcaceae > Myxococcus > Myxococcus sp. AB056. The sequence goes on from NZ_VHLB01000010.1 coordinate 116,320, forward strand.
CGGTGGAGGCGCTGCGTGAGGAGGTCTCCGCGCCGACTGATGCGGCGCTCCTGCGGGCGCTGGGGCTGCCCGAACCGGAGGTCGCCGTCGCGATGGTGGACTTGCTCTCGCGGGAGCTCTGGAATTGAGGCGTCGGGCCTGCCCCTGAAGCGGCCACGGAGTCGAGGTTTGCTCAGGGGCGTATCGGCCCAAGGCTCGTGCCGCTCACGTTGGCGGCACGTCCGCGAGCACCTCCCTCAGCCGTTCCTTGAGGGAGTGGCGCGCTGGCGCTGGAGCGCTTGTCACGAGCGGAGGATGCCCGCATCGCTTGGCGCAGGAAGCGCTCGCTGCCGGACGAGCACGACGCACCTGCTCTTCACCGGGCTGGCGCTCTTACGGCGTGTGGCGTCCCTGGTGCCTCCGTCTCAGGCAAACCTCACGAGGTTTCCGGCGTCAGCGCTCCTGGCGGGAGACTGTGGCTATTTCTGGTCCCTCACGCAGGAGCGCAGGCCGAGCCTTGAGGCGGGAGTCCTCGGACGAGGTTTCTCCCGCCCCAAACCTCACGTGGCCCGAGGTGCGAGGCGAGGCCTCACGGGAACGCCATGATCGTCGGCGGCGTGGTGCTGGTGAAGAAGTCTGGATAACTCGCTGTGTAGTGGCTCCCGCTGCCGCTCTCTCCCGAGATGACGCCGGTCTTCGAGCCCGAGACGGTGACCGTGGTGCCGTCCGCGGCAATCGCCACGTTCTCCGACACGATGTTGCCCGCCCCCAGGTAGACGCCCAAGCCGCTGCTCCGGATGACGGTCAGTGTGGCCGGGTCCACGTGGTGCACGCTGAGGGTGATGGGCGCGCTGCCGCTGAGGCTCGACTTCTTGGTGTAGCTCGCGGCGATTCCCAGCGCATTCCCCGCCACCGACCGCGTCGGCTCATAGACGATGGACGTGCCCAGGGTCACGCTGCCGTAACCATACACACACGTCGGGATGGGCTGGCGGAAGAGCTTGACGTCATAGACAGTCGGCGTCACGTTCGGCTGCGGGTACGCGGAGATGCTGTAGATGCATCCGTCAAGCGACACGGATGACACCGCTGACTCTTGCTGCGCCAGCGCGTCGTCCTGCCCGGTCATTCCATCCTCTCCGCCGCAGGCAGGGAAGAGAACTGCGGCACAAAGATAGACAGCCTTCTTAAAGAATCGCATCGTGCAATGACTCCTTCGCTCGCGGGGGAAGCTCGGGAAGGGTAACAGCAAAGCCATTCTCTTCGCGGGCAATCTGCACGCATCCACTCGCTCCTCGATGACCCCAGCGGTGGAAAGCTGCCACTCAGCGAACTGCGCCTGGGTCGCGTGGGCATCACCCCGAACGCGGTGTCCAACGACCCATGAGCGGGAACCCGATGTCTCGCATCAAGAGCGGAGGCCCTCTGGGTGGAGGGTGTTCGGGGACTCGCCCGCATTCACAGCTCACCTCAGTGGCATGAAGCGCGATGCCTTTCTCTGTCTGGCCTGGTGTGACCTGACACCCTCCCCCTCAAATGAGGTGGTGGGACGCGCGAACCCATGGCACTGCGGTATCGGCTGGTGGCGCTCATGCCTGACACACCCGGGCGCCCTCCGTGGTTTCCCTGGGGTACCCTCGACGCGCCCTCCGCCGGAAACGACGAAGCCCCCGACCCTCTACAGGGCCAGGGGCTTCCAGGGATGCCATCTGTGCAGCAGGCACTACACGATGGGCATGAAGACCTTGAAGCCCGTGCGCCCGCTGTTGGTCGTGTTGCGCTCGATGAAGTCGCTCGCGGACGAGTGACCATCACCCAGGGTGACGGCCGTGTGGCCGTAGATGCTGCCCAGGCGCGTGGAGGTGCTCTCCCAGGTGAGGACGAGGCCCGGAATCTTCAGCGCCTCCTCCAGCGACATGTTGACCTGCTTGAACTTGTCGCGCGGCAGGTTGTTGTCAATCTGGTTGCCGTTGCCCGACACGCCAATGCCCAGGGAATTGCGGATGGCCCGGCTGACGCCCGTGGCGCACAGGCCCTGGCTGTTGTAGCCGCCCATGCCCATGGCCGCCGAGCGGGCCGCATCCGCCAGTCGACGCATCGCGGCAGACGCGTTGCTGGGCCCAGCGCCCGTCGGGCCGCCCACGTCGGCTCCACCGCTCACGCCACCCGAGGAGCCTCCACCGCGAACGCCCTGAGGGCCGCCACCGGCGTCGAAGCTGTCGCGACCGGAGTGCCCGATGCGCAGCGTGTTCCCCGCGTAGATGAGGTCGGGGTTCGTGATGTTGTTGTCACGGGCAAGCTTCTCCACCGTGGTGCCGAAACGGGCCGCCAGGCCGGAGAGGGTATCGTTGGTACGGATGCGGTAGATGGACATGGTAGCTCCTACCCCCATTCTCGGGACTTCCCCGGCGGAGTTGCTTCCCCCTTCCAAGATTCTTGGATTGTTTGGGGAGCCTCCAGGCTTCACCCAGAGCGCCGGTCGCATCTCTCCATGTGCGGGCGCACCCATGGCGTGCCAGGGGCCGGACCTTCGGCGAAGGTTCCTGCCGAGTCCCTCCCGTGGAGCGGTCATCGCGCCGCATGTTGACGACTGCCCCCTCTGCGCCTGATGCGGCGACTGGTCAGCGACGTCCATGGCTGGAGCGACGGCTATCGCCCGACGTGAAAAGCCGGCACCGTGACGTTCATCCTGCCCGGACGCCGTCTGGTGCCGTCACGACTCCGTCACGGCAACCATGGTTCCATCGAATGGTATCCAGGGCGGACGGTGGGGGAGCCTGCTCCGACGTACCCGCATTCCTTTCATGAAGGCCACCTCCGCCCAGGGTGCGCGAAGCGAAGTCCTTCGTTTCCTCGTTGCGCGGAGGTATTGGGATGATGACTCGTCTGATGCGCGTCCTGGTCATGGGGCTGGTGTGGATGCCGCTGCTGGCGCGAGGACAGGGGCTTCCCAAGGAGGAAGTCCGCGAGCCTCCCGTGGACATGGCGTCACAGTCCTCCACCTCGTCACCGTCCACGGCCTCGCCGACGCAGGGCTCCGGGGTGGTGCCGGATGATGACTACTCACTTGGAGGGCACCTGGTCGTCGGGACGCTCCTGGGCGGCGTCGGGCTCTTCACTGGCACGCTGGTGGGAGGATTGGTCGGCGCAGCGCTGGATGGCAACTGCTCGCTGACGCGCTGCGGAGACACGTTCGCGTTCGCCATTCCAATGAGCCTGGGGACCACGCTCGGAACGTCGCTGGCCATCTACCTCACGGGAAACAAGTTCAACGGGAGGGGCAACTTCGGCCCCACCTTCCTGGGCGCCGCACTGGGAGCGGTTCCATTCGCCTTGCTCACGACCAGCCGCCACGATCGCGTGGCGAGGATTGGCACCGTCGGGATGCTGGTCACTCCTCTCATCGGTTCGTTCACGGGCTACTGGCTTTCGCGATCGTCGAGCCCTTCGCACGGGACAGTGCGCGCGGAGCTGCCGGAAGCCCAGGCTGCTCCGGTGCTGGGCCTGACTCAAGGCGGTGCGCTCGTCGGGGTGACGGGGCGCTTCTGAGCCTCCTCGATGCGGATGAGACGCAGCTCCTCTGCGGCGGTTGATGAGCGGCTTCATTTCCTTCGGCGTAGCGATAGGCGGGGTGTCTGTGGAGGAGCCCAGGGGGAAGGGCTGGGCGCCAACGGCAGCCCGGTTCGGCGGACGCATCGTGAGCGGGAGCGTCATGTATGCGCACGAACGCTACGAGGCCGGCGGGACGGGCTACGTCTTCGCGGTGAAGCGCCAGCTGCCCCTGGCGAGGATGACGCCCAGCGACCCTGAACCCATGAGTTCCCGGGAGGAGCGCCGGGCACCTCTGGCGCTGGCACGCCGGCAAGAGCAGGGCTTCCGGTCAGCCTCGCCCGGCCAGGAGCCTGGGGGGCGGTTCAATCCGGCGGAGCCTGGCGAACACCACGACGCCCGGCACGCGCCGCGCCTCAGCGAATCCAGCCCGCCGCGCGAAAGATCCGCGCGTAGATGTCGCGGATCACCGGCTCCTTTCGGCGGTTGTATTCCATCACATCGTCCATGCCTTCGGCGGAGGTGTACTTGACCGCCGCGTAGCGCTGCCGGTCGTCGTCGTGCTCGCGCAGCCAGTCGCGGAACATGACGTGGCGAATCACCTCGGGGCAGTCCGGGCCGAACACATGCAGGTTCACGCGTGGCGCGGCGAGCCGCAGGCAGCGGTGCTGATGCCAGGACGGCTCGCGGATGATGAGGTCGTAGCCCAGGCCCTCGAGGGCAGGCACATAGTCGTCCTCGCGCGTGGGGTCGGCGACGATGAGGTCGATGTCGATGATGGGCTTGGCGGGAAGGCCCGGCACGGCGGTCGAGCCGACGTGCTCGATCTGCATGGCCGATGCGCCCATCACACCCTGGATGGCCACGGCAAGCTCCGCGTAGCGCGTCGGCCATCCGGCATCATAGGGAACAACTGCAACTTTCTCAGGAGCGGGTTTTCCTTTGACCCAGGGGTCCTCGTCTGGGTCGGCATCGTAATGACGCATGATGTCTTCGGGGCGTGGCATGCTGGGCATTCTCGCTCATGATGTGAACTCCGGCGACCGCGTCTACCCGCAGGCAACTGTCATCGTCCAACCAGGACGCCTCGAGCCGGATACCCCTCACCTCCGCGCCTGTCCACGAAGCCAGCGGCGAAGCTCGGCGCCGCGTCCTCGCGCCTGATGTCGAAGGAGGGCTTCGACACTCCATGGGCGCGGGTGAGCGCCCTGCTCGAGGGCAGGCGACGCCGACTCCATCGCGGGGGTGCTTGCCCATCGGCACCTCGCCCGGCCGCGGGAACTGGACCAGGAGTCCGCGGGTGCGCACATGGGCTGAGCCCCGCTCCCGCGCAGCCCCCGCTTCGGTGCCACCACCGAAGCGGGGGCCGTACCCGAGGGCGCGTCAGGGCAGGCAGCTCGTCGTCAGCATCGTGAGGGAGGCGCTGCCTTCCTGGCTCACCATCAGCTCGAGCTTGTCATCGCCGCTGAAGTTCCCAGCCGCGAGCCCCAGCGGCGCGCCGTCCAGGACCACGTCTTGTCTCGCCGAGAGCGAACCATCGCCCATGCCGCGCAGGAAGCTGACCGTGTTCTTGGCCGTATTCGTCACGGCGACGTCCAACCAACCGTCCTGGTTGAAGTCCGCCACGGCCAGCTCACCCACATCCCCCAGCACGTCGAAGTTCTTAGCGGCCTCGAACGTGCCGTCGCCGCGCCCCAGTCTCACGCTCACCGCGGGCTCGTTGAAGGAATCTCCCTTGCTGGTCACCAGCAGGTCCGCCCGGCCATCGTTGTTGAAGTCCGCCGCGGCCACATGCCTGGGCGCGTTCTGGGCGGGATACCGGAACGCCGCGCGGAACGAGCCATCGCCCGCGCCAAAGTAGACATAGAAGTCGGAGACGAGCGAGGCGGGCATCACCACGTCCAGGTGACCGTCCCCATCGAAGTCCGCGGTGGTGACGGTGAGCGCGGCGAAGGACAGGGGGAAATCCAGCCGGGTGAGCGAGCCCACCCCGTTGCCTTTCATCCAGCTCAGCGTCGAGGACCCCGTCGTGAGGCTCGTATTGACGGTGAAGACATCCCGGTTCCCATCTCCATCGAAGTCCGCCGTCGTCATCGCCCAGGGTCCCGCGCCCGTGAGGGTGCTGCGTCCCGCCCCGAAGTCGCCATTCCCCAGGCCGGGTAGCACGCTCACCGACTGAGTCCGGGTGTTGAGCACCACCAGGTCCAGCAGCGTGTCGCCGTCGAAGTCCCCCGTGAGGACGCTCTTCGGGTCCGCGCCCACCGCGAACTCCCCTTGCCTGTGGAAGCTCCCATCCCCCTGCCCGAGAAAGGTGGCGACGGTCCTCTCGGCCATTCGCGTCCCGGCGAGGTCCAGCTTCCCGTCCTTGTCGAAGTCCCCCGCCACCAATCCCCGGAGCTCGGCCTCCACGGAGACCTGTGGGAGCTTCGTCAGTCCGACATTGTCACAGCGTGTCTTCGACAGCCGCGGCGCCGAGGGCGGCCCCATCCCCACTGCATTCACTGCCCGGACCACGACCTGGTACTCCGTATCCGGCCTCAGTCCCGTGAGCTCCACGCTCGTGCCCGGCGCGGACAGGGAGCGCTGGAACGTCCCCGCGAGGAGCTCGACGGAATACGAGTGAACCGTCGCCCGTCCGTCCGAGGTCGGAGGCTCCCAGCTCACCTGCAGCGCCGTGTTGAGGGAGACGACATCGATGATTCGGGGGGCGCTCGGCAGGTCGTGAGTCGTCACGGCGACCGAAGCGCTTGACTCAGGTCCATCTCCGGCCGCGTTGGTGGCGCGAACCTGGAAGGTATAGCTCGTGCCGTCGGAGAGGCCGGACACCACCACCTGCGTGGCGCCTGTCGTCGTGGCGGTGATGCCCCCGGAGCCCGTCACCGTGTACTTCACGATGGCGTCGCCGCCGTTCGAGGTGGGCGCCTTCCAGCTCACCTGCACGGACCGGATGCCTGGCGTGGCCTGGACGTCCATCGGTGGCCCTGGAGTCGTCACCTCGGGCTCCGGTCGCGGCGGAGGGTCCTTGTCTCCACCCTCCGAGCTGGAACCGGAGCACGCCGCGAGGAGTCCCATCAACAGTGCGGCAACGAGGCCGCGCTCATACACCTGAAGCATCATCCATCCCTGGTCAGTTGGCTCCGGCCGGCCATGCGTGGCCTGTAAAGGCAAACCATATGCCCCAGGCGTCGTGAGGCACAGCTCGGAAGTCCGCCCGCGAGGCGTGCAGCGCGTGACACAGAGACTGTGAAGGCCAAGGCACGACTGCCCATTCCCTGCACAAAGGCAAAAGCCCCTGAACGTGCCACTGCACTCACGCCGTTGGCCGGGAGACTTCGGAGAAATACGCCTCCGTGCTCTATCGAATTCCAGCGGCCGGGTAGGCGGTTTTTGTATCAGGCCCGCGTGCCATGCCTGTGCCGAACATTACGTTCGCGACATCCCGCCGCCACCCCGAAAACGGTGTTCGCCTTGGGCGTGAAACCTCTGAATTCTCCAGCCAATTTTTCCGGCGGCACAAAAGCCACGCCGGAAAAGCTCGCCTGAGCTCCCGCTCTATCGCTGCGAGGTAGGCGTTCGGACTGGCCCGGAATCGACGGCCCAAGACTCGCCGCGCGGCACCCGGTGGCCGGCGCGCACGCGTGGCTCTAGGGATGACCCGGGCGCTACCGTCAGGTGCCCTGGACGCGGAGCTCGAGCGGGGGTGGCGCCTGAAGCTGAACGTGCTCGCCCGAGCGCGGATGCAGGAAGGTGAGGGACTCCGCGTGCAGCAGATAGCCGCCGTCTCCGGGGAGGCCGGGGTTCTCCGCCAGCGGCAGGCCGCCCACGCCGAAGAGCGGGTCCCCCACGAGCGGGTGGCCGATGAAGGCGAGGTGGATGCGGATCTGCTCGGAGCGCCCCGTGTGGATGTCCACCTCGAAGAGGGTGTGCTCGGTGCGCCGCTCCAGCACCCGGGCCGTGCTGTGTGAGGGCTTTCCCCTCGCACTGGCACCATGGACTTCGCCCAGCCGAGGATGGGGCACCAACCCGATGGGCGCGCGGATGTCGTAGGACTCCTGGGCGGCGAGTCCCTGGGAGAGTGCGCGGTAGCGCTTGTGCACGCGGCCCTCGCGCCAATCGCTCGCCAGGCGCGCGGCTGCGTCGCGGGTGCGGGTGAAGAGCACGAGGCCCGACGTCGCGCGTCCCAGGCGGTGCATGGGAACCGCCTCCGGCCATCGTGCCTGGACGAAGGAGAGCAGGGTGTTCTTCAGGAAGCCTCCCGAGGGCAGGGTCGGCAGCCCGCTCGGCTTCACCACGACGACCAACTCCGCGTCCTCGTACACGAGCTCGAAGGACTGCGGAGTGTCCGCCTCTTCCCACGGCGGGCGGTGCCAGCACAGCCACTGCCCCGGCTTCAGCGGCTCCGAGCCGTCGGCGGTGACGTCATCGAGTCGCACCTCGCCCCGAGCGAAGCGTGCCCGCCACTCCTCCTCCGAGGAGTGACGATACTTGTCCGTCATATGGGCGAGCGCGCTGCTGCCCGGTCGGCGCCCGAGCTTCTCGCGATACACATAGCCGTCGTTGAGCAGCACCCGAACACCCTACACCGCGTGGGCTCGCGGTGGGAGGCACTCCACCTCCGGTCGCCGTACTCCGCGTCTGACTCACCTCCGACGAAGGGGAGGCACCACGGGGACTCACCCGGGGCCGGGGTGCCGTCAAAGCGGCGGCAGCTTGTCCAGGTAGCCTGACTTCGACAGCCACATCACCAGCGCGAAGCTGATGGTGTTGAAGGCCGCGTGCGCGACAACCAGGGGCAGCAGGCGTCCCCGGAACCAGAAGACGAACCCGAACCAGGCCCCCAGCACGAAGGTCTGGAAGACGGCGAGCGTGCCTTCGTAGAAGTGGCCCACGGAGAACAGCACGGCCGCGACCAGCACCGCGGGCACCCAGCGGCCCAGCACCACGCGCAGGCGGGGCACGAGGAAGCCCCGGAAGACGAACTCCTCGAAGCCTGTCACCAGCACCATGATGGCCGCGAAGGCGGGCACGTCCAGGCCGGTGTCCATGAGCGCGGCTGCCAGGCCCTTGCGCGCCAGCATCTCCTTGTCGGCCAGCTTCAACGCAACGGCGACGGCAGCCATGGGCACCGACGCGGCGATATGCACCGCGTAGGTGGCGACGAGCACCGGTACGCCGAGCAGCAGCTCCTTCGACCAGCCCTCGCGCGCCAGCCCTACCTGCGCGGGCCCCTGTCCGTCGCGCCACACCAGCACCGCCACCAGCAGGATCATCCCCAGTGCGCGGATGCACAGGGGCGCCATGGACAGGGAGAAGCCCTTCTCCTGCTCCGCCGCGGTGGCGACCCAGGCGCCCGCGCCCGTGCCGCCCAGCGCCACCAGGAGCCCCAGGACGCCCAGCCAGGCGCCCGCGCGCGTGGCCTCCCAGGGGCGCAGCAGGGCCAGTCCCCAGGCGAGCAGCGCGACCGCGAACACGGCCAGGACGACTCGACCCGCGGGGCCCGCCGACGAGGGCCCTAGGACGGCGAGGAACACGAACGCCGCTTCTGACAGGGCCCGGCGCCGCGGCGGGGCGTTCTCCAGCAGCACGGCGACATCACGACGCACAGGGCGTTCCTCCGGTCCAGGCCACGGGGCAGGGGCCTCGCGGGATTCCGGACACGCTACCGGCTTCGCCCGCAGGTTTCTGAGCCCTCCTCGGCCTTCCGTTCATGCGACGCACGTGTTCCAACGGGAACGCTCGGGGAGGGAAGGGTGGCATCCTCATTGATGGCCGCGAAATCGCACGTGGCCTTGTTGGACACGCGGGAGCAGGACCCGCTACGGCCCTTGTTTCGGAGGGCGAGTGGCGGCGGCAGCGGCGGCTTCGCGCAGCTTGTCCTTCTTGCTCTTGCGCCGACCCTTCACGCCGCCATTCGGATCCAGGGGCGGCGTGGTCGTCGAGACCACTTCCGTCGGCTCGAAGCCCGGCACCTGTTCGCGCGGGAGGTCGAGCTGGTGGCGTTTCTCGATGAGTCGGAAGTGGGCTTCGGTGTCCGCGCTGACGAAGCTGATCGCCACGCCCTTTTCGCCCGCGCGCCCCGTGCGGCCGATGCGATGCACGTAGTCCGCGGTCGAGCGGGGCAGGTCGTAGTTCACGACTGCCGGCAACTGCGCGATGTCCAGGCCGCGAGCGGCGACGTCCGTGGCCACGAGCACGCGCACGCGCTTCGCCTTGAAGTCCGCGAGCGCCTGCGTGCGCGCGCCCTGGCTGAGTTCCCCATGCAAGGACGTCGCGACGATGCCGGCGCGGTTCAGCTTCAGCGCGACATGGTCCGCCGCGTAGCGACTGGCCACGAACGTGAGCACATGGCTCCACGCATGTGTTTCCAACAGGTGCCGCAGCAGCATCGTGCGTCGGGGCACATCCACCTGGAGGGCCCGCTGGAGGATGAACTCCGTCGAGGGCAGCTCCCCGTCATCGACGTCGATGCGCGTGGGCTCGTGCAGCAGTTGCTCCGCGAACTTCCGCACCGCGGGCGGGAAGGTGGCGGAGAACAACAGGTTCTGGCGGCGCGTGGGCAGCAGTGCCAGCAGGCTGTTGAGCTCATCAACGAAGCCCAGCGAGAACAGCCGGTCGGCCTCGTCGAGCACCAGGGTCTCCACCTGGTCCAGCCGGAGCGCGTTTTGATGCACCAGGTCCAGCGCGCGGCCGGGCGTGGCCACGACGATGTCCGCGCCGCCCCGCAACGCCATCATCTGCGGGTTGGCGGAGACGCCACCGACCGCGAGGCAGGACTTCAGCGGCTTCTTCAGGTGTTGGCCGTACCGCTGGATGGAATCGACGATCTGCGCGGCGAGCTCCCGCGTGGGCACCAGGATGAAGGCCCGCACCGGTCGGGCCGACCCTCCGGGACGCGCCCGCAGGGCTTCCAGGATGGGCAGCAGGAACGCGGCGGTCTTCCCCGAGCCCGTCTTCGCCGAAGCCCAGACGTCGCCACCTCGCAGGACCACGGGGATGGTCGCGCGCTGCACCGGCGTGGGTTCGTCGTATCCGAGTCCGGCCACGGCGCGGGTGAGCGCCTCCGACAGGCCGAGCGAAGCGAATGTCATGGGAAGAAAGCCTTGGGTAGCGCGAGGACGCGGAACCCTACCCTGCCCGAGAGGTCCGCCCACGGTATTCCTACCCCCTCCCCATCCAGGCAAGGTGTCGCCCGGACCCAGTGGGGGGCGGGGGGCGTGGACTCGCCCCGTCGCGGGACGGCCCGACGTGTTACGAGGATGCGCATGGCGATTTCCACATTCCCTGAGCGTCTGCGTGCCGTCCTCGTCGGTGTCCAGCTTCCGGGCGTCTCGGACGAAGAGCACGCCGCGGACTTCGCGGAGCTGCGCCGGCTGGTGCACACGCTGGGGTATGACACGGTGGCGACCGTGTCCCAGAAGCGGACGCGGCTGGCCACGGGCACGGTGCTCGGGACGGGCAAGCTCAAGGAGCTGGCGGCCCTCACCGGAGGCTCGGGCGTGATTACGTCCGGGGCGAGCGACCGGACGTCGAAGGCTCGCGAGAAGTGGGAGGCCGCCGCCAACACGGAGCCCGACGCCGAGGGCGAGGCCGTCGAAGAGGAGGCCGACGACGTGGAGGCGGGGGACGCGTTGCTGCCTCCGTCTTTGGAAGAAGACGACAAGGCGGGGCCCCGGCCTACCGTGGTGGTCGTGGACCACGAGCTGTCGCCCGGCCAACTGCGCAACCTGGAGAAGGCTACTGGCGCGATGGTGCTGGACCGCGCGGGCGTGATTGTCGACATCTTCCACCGGCACGCGAAGAGCCACGAAGCGCGGATGCAGGTGGAGATCGCCCGGCTCAACTACCTGGCCCCCCGGCTGCGCGAATCCACCGGAGGCCGCGAGCGGCAGCAGGGGCGCGGCGCGGGTGACTCGGCGCTGGAGCTGGACCGCCGCAAGATTCGCGACCGGCTGGCGGAGCTGCGCGAGGGACTGGCGGCCATCCAGAAGGACCAGGACCACCGCCGCTACGCGCGAAGGGACCTGCTGCGGGTGGCGCTGGTGGGCTACACGAACGCGGGCAAGTCCTCGCTGATGCGTGCGTTGACGGGCAGCACGGTGCTGGTCGCGGACCAGCTCTTCGCCACGCTCGATACCACGGTGCGCGCGATGCAGCCGGAGACCCGTCCGCGCATCCTGGTCTCCGACACGGTGGGCTTCATTCAGAAGCTGCCGCACGACCTGGTCGCGTCCTTCCGCTCCACGCTGGACGAGGCCCTGGAAGCGTCATTGCTGCTCTACGTGGTGGATGCGTCGGACCCCACGTGGGCCGCGCAGCTGGAGGTCACCCGCACGGTGCTCCGGGATATCGGCGCGGACGCCGTACCGAGCAAGCTGCTCTTCAACAAGGCGGACCGGCTGAACGCGGCGGCGAAGGAAGCGCTGCTCGCGAAGCACCCGGACGCCTTGATGCTCTCCGCGCACCTGCCGGACGACGTGGCGATGCTACGCAAGAACATCATCGCCTTCTTCGAGTCCTCGATGGTGGAGGCGGACCTGGTGATTCCTTACTCCCGGCAGGGGCGCATCAGCGAGGTGTACGAGCACACCACGGTGGTGTCCCAGGCCTACGACGAGAGCGGCAGCCGGCTGCGCGTGCGGGGCCTTCCAGGGGCCATCGCGAAGCTCACCCAGTCGTTCCAGGAGTAGGCCTTCCCCGGCGCCACCCCAGCCAAGGGAGTCCACGCCGCCTGCCTCACGGGCTGGGAAACCGGAGGCCGCTGACGCCCGCGCTCCGGCACGGCACCGGAGGCGGGCTGTTCCAGCGGACTACTCGGCGTGGCAGACGGCCGGCGCGGAGAGGTTGGGGCGAATCATCTTGAACGGCTGAATCAGGTCCGGGACGCGGAGCAGCGCGTCACGGCAGCCCGCCTCGTCGTTGCCGGACATCTCCACCTTGAAGCTGCAGTCCTGCGCGCCCTCGCAGACCGTCTTGGCCAGCCGCGCATAGCAGTCTACGGCGCGGGCGCAGGTGCCCTCGCCCAGGTTCACCGACGCGGAGGAGGACGTCGTCGAGGCAGAGGCCGTGTTCGTGTTCGTCGACACCGACGCGCCAGCGGACAGGGAGTCCCGCGAGTTCGCGTCCGGGGCGTTCAGGTTGATGGTGACGTTCGTCTGCGCGGGCGCGTGGGGAGGGGCGGCGACGAAGCGCGGGTTGATGCGGTCCTGGGCGCAGAGGTACAGCTCCTCGCCCTTCTTGCGCACCGTGGCGAGCTTCGCCTCCAGTTCCTCCGGAGGAACCTGCTTGTCGTCCACGGAGACATGGAAGGTGTACGCGTCCATCCCATTGTAACGGAAATACATCATGGAGGTCGCATCGTAGGTGACGGCGATGGCCGTGTTGTCCATGGACTGCGACTCGAGACCGCTCTCCAGGGCGCAGACGCCGATGGACGTCTTGGTCGTCGAGGCGTCATGCGAGTCGACGGGCAGCGTGTAGTACTTGTTGACACCACAAGCCGCCAGAGAGAGACACAGAGACGTCAGGGACAGCCCCTGGATGAGCCGCTTCATGAGGTTTGCTCCTAGGAAGAGGAATGGGTCCGCGCTGGTGAAGTCCGGCGGAGTGGCGCATCGACGCGTGCGCCGGTTGCTCATTCAATCCTGACACGAAAAGGCCCGCCCTCGGAAGTCTCGGGACGGGCCTGTCGCGGGCGTTTCTCGAAACCTGGGACTGCTTCTCCCCCAAGCAGGAGGTGCTGCTGAGGAGGACCTTCAACTTCGACGTCTTGGCCTGCGTGAGGTGTGGAGGCAGGTTTGAGGGTGCTGGCGAACGTGAAGGCGGCGGGAGGGGGCGAGCGATTCTGGAGCACCTGGGACTGCCCACGGCGAGTGCAAGGCTGGCCCCGGCGCGAGGACCACCCCAGGCCGCGTGGTGTTGAGGCTCAAGCCATCGCCAACAGGCCCGGGCCCTGCCGCGCCCCTCGTGGGAGGGTGGGCCTGGACAGGCATGTACCCCAAGGGGGCTGCTCGGCCTCTCCACCGACCTGGCACACAGCTCGGACGCCCTCCGTCAACTGAGTCCCAATTCGTCTTGATGCGCGCCTGATGTACTGGGCGGATCCACGCAGCGACCGTTGGCGCAGGTCCCACCTTCAAGGAAAGGCCGTGCATGCACCGCATGAAGCAGGGGGCGCGGTGGGCATCGTCGCCCGAGAGTTCTCGCAGCGCTCGCGCGGCCGCTTCTGTGACGTTCAAATCGCGCTCAATGAGGCGCTACGCCACACCTACGTCGCAGACTCGACATGGGCGTTGTGCACTCGCGGGACATACGGGGCGTTGGGCTTGCAGTGAGTGGCCTGCGTGCCCAACTCACCTCTTTGCCAGGGGCGCGGACCAACGCCTGCGGAAGGTGCCGGATGATTGATGTTCGCCAGCCGCTGGAGCCGCCCGCGCGACACGGGCCGCCGAGCCTTGCGAAGGGGAGCGCATGCAATCCATCGGTGAGTTCACTGAAGATCGCCCGCATGACGCCTCGCGACGCCGGCATCCGTGGCGGTCCACAGTCGGACTGAAGGTGCTCATGGCAGCGACTGGCATCGTGCTGGTCGTGTTCCTCATCTTCCACCTGCTCGGCAATCTCCTCGTTTACCGAGGGCGGGATGCCCTCAACGAATACTCCGCGTTTCTCGTTCGGGAGCCCCCGCTCCTGTGGGCCGCTCGCGCGGTGCTCCTTGCCTCCGCCGTCATCCACATCGGCGCGGCGGCGCTGCTCTGGAATCGTGACCGCTTCGCGCGCCCGGTGGCTTACCGCCGGCTCAGGCCACGAGCCACGACCGTGCCCGCTCGGACGATGCGCCTCACGGGCGTCGTGATCGCGGGGTTCATCGTCTTCCACATTCTCCATCTGACCACTGGGACCATCGCGCCGGTGCCGTTCGAGAAGCATGACGTCTACCACAACGTCGTGGAGGGCTTCCGCGTCCCCTGGGTGGTGGCCATCTATCTCGGCGCGCTGGCCTTCGTCGGGATGCATGTCTGGCACGGTGCATGGGCCTCGCTGCGGAGCCTCGGGAGGTCGCACCCCTCGCCTCGGCCGAAACGGCGACCAGTGGCGTGGATCCTCGCCCTGGTGCTCTGGGGCGGCTTCAGCAGCATTCCGCTCACGATCTGGCTCGTCGGTGTGCGCTAGCCATGGATCTCGGCGCGAGGATTCCGAGCGGGCCGCTCGAGCAAAAGTGGGAGCGCCGACTGCGTGAAGGACGCCTGGTCGGTCCGAGCAACCGGCGCAAATACACACTGCTCGTGGTTGGCTCCGGACTGGCGGGGGCTTCGGCCGCGGCGACGCTCGCCGAGCTTGGCTACCGTGTGCACTGCTTCTCCTTCCACGACTCGCCGAGGCGCGCGCACAGCATCGCCGCGCAGGGCGGCATCAATGCCGCGAAGAACTACCGCAACGACGGCGACAGCGTGTGGAGGCTGTTCTACGACACGCTGAAAGGCGGCGACTTCCGCTCCCGCGAGGCGAATGTCTACAGGCTCGCCCAGGTGAGCAACCGCATCATCGACCAATGCGTGGCCCAGGGAGTCCCTTTCGCCCGCGAATATGGAGGGCTCCTCGCCACCCGCTCTTTCGGGGGCGCGCTCGTCTCGCGCACCTTCTATGCGCGTGGACAGACCGGGCAGCAACTTCTCCTCGGCGCCTACCAGGCGCTCGAGCGGCAAATCAGCGCGGGCCAGGTTCGCATGCATCCGAGGACCGAAATGCTCGATCTCGTCATGGTCGACGGACGGGCGCGGGGAATCATCGCGCGCGACCTCCGGACGGGCGAGCTGAGGGCGTTCGCCGGCGATGCCGTGATCCTCGCGACAGGAGGCTACGGCAACATCTACCATCTCTCGACCAACGCGCGAGGCTCGAACGCGACCGCGATCTGGCGCGCGTACCGACGGGGCGCCGGCTTCGCCAACCCTTGCTTCACGCAGATCCATCCGACCTGCATCCCGGTCAGCGGGCCCCATCAGTCGAAGCTCACGCTGATGAGTGAGTCCTTGCGCAATGACGGGCGTGTCTGGGTGCCGAAGCTCAAGGGGGACCAGCGGACTCCGCGCGATATCCCGGAGAGCGAACGGGACTACTTCCTCGAGCGGCGGTACCCAACCTACGGCAACCTCGCGCCGCGTGACATCGCCTCGCGCGCGGCCAAGGAAATCTGTGACCAGGGCAGGGGCGTCGGCCCTGGCGGGCGCGGCGTGTATCTGGACCTCGGTGATGCGATTGCGCGTCTCGGGGCCGGTACCATTCGCGAACGCTACGGGAACGTCCTCGAGATGTATGAGCGCATCACGGGCGAGCACCCGTACCGGGCGCCGATGCGGATCTACCCCGCCGTCCACTACACCATGGGCGGGCTCTGGGTGGACTACGACCTGCGCAGCACCCTGCCGGGCCTCTACGTGCTCGGCGAGGCGAACTTCTCCGACCACGGCGCGAACCGCCTCGGCGCGAGCGCCCTCATGCAGGGGCTCGCCGACGGCTACTTCATCGTCCCGAACACCATCGCTGACGAGCTGGCGCGTTTCGGGACAGGGCCGGTCGACCTTGACCATCCCGCGTTTCGAGACGCAGAGCGCATCGTGCAGGTGAAGCTCGAGCGCCTGCTCGCCTCGCGAGGCACGAGAACCGTCGAGGACCACTTCCGCGCGCTGGGTAGCCTCCTCTGGGAACAATGCGGCATGGCGCGCAGCGAGCGCGGGCTGTCCTCCGCGCTCGAGAGCATCCAGGCGCTTCAGGGCGAGTTCGAGCGAGATCTCCGGCTGCCGGACACCGGCATCGAGCTGAACGACTCGCTCGAGCGAGCAGGGCGGCTCGCCGATTACTACGAGCTCGCGGAGCTGATGTGCCGCGACGCGCTCGAACGGCGCGAATCGTGCGGAGCGCACTTCCGCGAGGAGTTTCAAACGGCGGAAGGTGAGGCTCGCCGAGATGACGAGCACTTCTGCCATGTGTCGGTATGGGAATACCGCGGCCAGGATCGACCTCCCGCGCTCCACAAGGAGCCACTCTCCTTCGAGTCGGTCGCGGCCGAGACCAGGAGCTACAAATGAGCACGAACCGAAAGGTGGCCCGGACCTGGGTGCGCAGCCGGCCGCGTGTTCTCTGCTGCCGGAACCGATAGGAGACCTTCGACATGGAACAGCGACTCGATTTCCTCCAGAAATCATCCAATGCCTATCAGGCGATGCTCGGCCTGGAACGCTTCGTCCGCAACTGTGGGCTCGAGCACCCCCTGCTCGATCTGGTCAAGACTCGTGCGTCGCAGCTCAACGGCTGCGCCTACTGCATCGACATGCACACGAAGGACGCCCGCGTCGCCGGGGAAACCGAGCAGCGGCTCTACGCGCTGTCGGCCTGGCGCGAGACGCCGTTCTACACCGAACGCGAGCGCGCCGCGCTCGAATGGACGGAAGCTCTGACGCTCATCTCGCAGAGCGATGTCACGGATGAGCTGTACGACCGCGTGCGCCAACACTTCAGCGAAGAAGAGCTCGTCAGCCTCACGATGGCGGTCATCACCATCAACGGCTGGAACCGGATCGCCATCCCGTTCCGCTCCGTGCCCGGTAGCTACCAACCGCCGGCCCGCGCGGCGTCGCATCCGTGATGGGAAATCTGCTGAACACCCGCGCGACGAGTACCTCCATACCGAGGCGCTCGTGGGCGGCGGGGGAAGGAGAACAGCGTGCGCTTCGTTCTGCAGATCTGGAGACAGGAGAGGCCGCGGTCCCAGGGCACCTTCCGCCGCTACGAGGTCTCTGACATCACCGCCGACATGTCCTTTCTCGAGATGCTCGATGTCCTGAACGAGCAACTCGCCGCCAAAGGCGAGGCCCCGGTCGCGTTCGAGAGCGACTGTCGCGAGGGCATCTGCGGGACGTGCGGCGTGATGATCAATGGCGCGGCGCATGGTCCCCTCGGCGGCGCGGCGGTGTGTCAGCTCCACATGCGCCGCTTTCCGGACGGCGCGCTGCTCGTGATCGAGCCCTGGCGCGCGCGGGCGTTTCCTGTGCTCAAGGATCTCATCGTCGATCGCAGCGCGCTCGACCGAATCATCGGCGCTGGCGGGTTCATCTCGGTGCCAACGGGGGCCGCGCCCGAGGCGAGCACGCGGGCCGTCTCGAAACAGAACGCCGACGGGGCGATGGACGCCGCGGCTTGCATCGGCTGTGGGGCCTGCGTCGCCGCCTGCCCGAACGCCTCGGCCGCGCTCTTCACCGGCGCAAAGGTCTCTCACCTGGCGCTTCTGCCTCAGGGGCGACCGGAGCGGGAGCGGCGGGTGCTCTCCATGGTCGCGCGCATGGATGAGGAGGGCTTTGGCAACTGCACCTGGCACGGCGAGTGCCAAGCGGCGTGCCCGAAGTCGATCAGCATCGATGCCATCGCGCTCATGAACCATGAATGGCTCCGGGCATCGATCGCATCCCGACGCGAAGTGTGGCGCGAGCCTGAGGCGGACGCCCAGAGCCAAGACCCAGAAAGAGGAGGAACGGCATGACCAAACCGACACATCTCGGGGGCGGGGCCACGTTCGACCTGGCGGCAGTCGAGCGTGAAATGCGGCGAGAAGACGCCTACCTGCGGGAGGGCCACACGGCGCGGACGCTCGTGCGCGAGCCCGACCTGCGCATCGTCCTCATCGCGATGAAGGCCGGCGCACGGATGGCGGAGCACCGCGCCAGCGAAACCGTGTCGGTCCACGCGCTCTCCGGGCACGTGCGACTGCGCCTGCCCGACAAGATTGTGGAGCTGCCGTTCGGGCGTTTGCTCGTCCTCGAGAAAGGCCTGCGCCATGACGTGGAGGCGCTCGAGGAGAGCGCGTTCCTGCTCACGCTCGGATGGAAGAGCCCATGAGGGAGGCGTAGAAAGTCGATGCACGGGGCAAAGAGCTGGCAAGGCCTCCAACTCTATACCGTCGGCCACTCGACGCGAACGCTCGACGAGCTCATCGCGCTCCTTCGAGTGTTCGGCGTCTCCACCGTGGCTGATATCAGGACGATCCCGCGCTCGCGCCACAATCCGCAATTCGAACGCGAGGCGCTTCGCTCCGCGCTTCGCCGGCATCACCTCCGTTACGTCCATCTCCCCGCGCTCGGAGGGCTGCGGCACGCGCGCGGTGACTCACCGAACACGGGGTGGCGCAATGCGAGCTTCCGCGGGTACGCGGACTACATGCTGACGGACGAGTTCGAGTCTGGGCTGGCCGAGCTGCGTGAGCTGGTCGTGGAAGGCACGGTCGCGTTGATGTGCGCCGAAGCCGTGCCCTGGCGTTGCCATCGCTCCCTGGTCGCAGACGCCCTCACAGTTCGCGGTGCGCAGGTCGAGCACATCACCAGCCGAACTCGGGCGACGCCGCACCGGATGACCGACTTCGCCCACGTCGATGGAGCGCGGCTCACGTATCCGGCGGGCCTCGGCTCATCCCTCGATACGCGCGCGCCGTTTCACCTCGAGGCGACCGTGCGCGTGCTGCAGCGGCGGCCGACGAACCTCGTCAACGTCTGGGAGGAAGGACGGTACCTGCGAGCGCTCACGGTCTCCGATGGCCTCGTGCTGGTCGAGGTCTCGAATCAGGGGACGGTGGATGAGCCGCAGGTCCGGTTCCGCGTGCTCGATGGGGATGACTCGCGCGGCGCGCATGCCGAGATCTCTCGGGTGTTGCGGGTGGTGCTCGGACTCGATGTGGACCCGGAGCCGCTCGATCGGCTGCTCCAAGCCGAGCGCAAGCTCGGCCCCATTGCGCTCGCGCTGCGCGGTATGCGGCCGCCACGGTTCCCCAGCCTCTTCGAGACGTTCGCGAACGTCATCCCGTTCCAGCAGGTCAGCCTCGACGCCGGGGTCGCAGTCGTTCGCCGTTTGGTAGAGCGCTTCGGCCGGTCCTTGCCGCACGAGGGGCAAGAACGGTACGCCTTTCCGACTGCTGCTGCGCTCGCC
Organism: Myxococcus sp. AB056; assembly: GCF_006547365.1. Lineage (NCBI taxonomy): Bacteria > Pseudomonadati > Myxococcota > Myxococcia > Myxococcales > Myxococcaceae > Myxococcus > Myxococcus sp. AB056. The sequence goes on from NZ_VHLB01000010.1 coordinate 135,817, forward strand.
GAGGCGCGGCTCGACGCGATTCGCTCCTGTGGCTTGAGCGCGAGGAAGGCCGAGGCACTCCGCGCGGCCGCCGCCGCCGTCCAAGCGGGCGATGTGACAGAGGCCATGCTCACGCAAATGAGCAGCGCCGAGGCGATGCGGATGCTCACGGGGCTCCCCGGTATTGGGCCCTGGAGCGCGGCCTTGGTTCTCCTGCGCGGCCTGGGTCGGCTGGACGTGTTCCCGGAGGGCGATGTCGGGGTCATTCGCGGGCTCTCGGGATTGATGCATGTCGAGCCGGGACCTGCTCTCGAGCGCCTGATCCGCCGCTTCGGCGAGCAGCGTGGATATTTGTATTTCTGCTCGCTCGGTAGCGCGCTCTTGGCCCGAGGCCTCATTCATGCCGCCGACGCTGGGCCACGGCGAAGCCTTCTAAGCGCGCCGGAGTTGCACCATTGAGGTCAATGCAGCGATGCCTGCCGATGTGCAACTTCTGCAGAGGAGGCGGGTCGCTCTCGCTCTAGGGGAGCCGCGCGAAGCCGAGTCGCCGCTCAGGAGCCCGTGAAATGGCAGACCCACCGAAACCGACCGCCACGCCACCGCCGCCCTCTGGGGGCGACCGCGTCTCACCGGAGCTGGTGAAGGAGCTGCGAGAGCGCCTCACCAAGGGCGAGGACGTCGTCGATCCGAAGACCTGGGCCGGCTCCATTCCGGCCGCCTTCGGTATCGTCCCTCGCCTGCGAATCGGCGCGAACCGTTGGTTCAACCTGGTCTGGCTGCTCCCGATCGGTTGGGGGCTTCTCCTGTTCGGGGTCGTTGTAGCGCAGTATCTGCGCGGGCTCCCCGCGGTCGAAGGGTTCATCCACCGGCATCCCGGGACCGGGTTCGCAACCGCGTTTGCCACGCCGATGCCGATCTGGTTGCGCGCCCAGCATTTTCTGAACTTGTTCTTCCTCATCTTCATCATCCGCGCGGGCCTCCAGATCCTCGCCGACCATCCCCGGCTGTACTGGACCCGGCACTCGACGCCGGGAAAAGAGTGGCTCCGGATGCAGAAGCAGGTGCCGGACCTTCCGCTCTGGACCGCCAAGCAGGACTCCCTCACGCTGCCCAAACATCTCGGGCTGCCGGGCATCCGCCACTCAATCGGGCTGGCCCGCTGGTGGCATCTCGGGATCGACATGTTGTGGCTGGCGAACGGACTCGTCTTCTACGTGTTGCTCTTCGCGACCGGAGAGTGGCGCCGCATCGTCCCGACGAACTGGCAGGTGTTCCCCGACGCCGCGTCTGCTCTGCTCCAGTACCTCTCCCTGAGCTGGCCTCAGAACGATGGCTGGGTCGCGTACAACGGCCTCCAGATCATCGCCTACTTCATCACGGTCTTCATCGCGGCGCCACTCGCGCTCATGACCGGGCTCGGCATGTCGCCAGCGCTTTCGACCCGGTTCCACGGCATCAGCAAGCGGCTCAGCATCCAGACCGCGCGCTCCCTGCACTTTCTCGTCCTGTGCTGGTTCATCCTCTTCACCTTCATCCATGTCACCATGGTCTTCGCGACCGGCCTGCTGCGAAACTTGAACCACGTGTACGCGGGGACCGACGCCAACGATTGGGTCGGGTTCGGCATCTTCGCTGTCTCCATGGCGGTCGTCGTGATCGCGTGGGTGGCGGCCACGCCGTTCACGCTGCGACATCCGCGGGTCGTGCAACGCGTCGGGTATTCGCTGGTCGGCCCGGCCCAGCGGCTCTTCGAGCACCTCGACGCCAAGCCAGGGACCTACACGGACAAGGACATCTCGCCGTACTTCTGGCACAACGGCAAGTACCCCGAGACGCCGGAGTACCGCGCGCTCTTCGACAACCACTTCGCCGATTACCGGCTACGAATTCACGGGCTCGTCGAGAATCCGGTCGAGCTGAGCCTCGACGAGCTGCGCGCCATGCCGCGCCACGAGCAGATCACGCAGCACTTCTGCATCCAGGGCTGGTCCGGTGTCGCCAAGTGGGGCGGCGTCTCGATGCAGACCCTCCTCGAGCTGGTCAGGCCGAAGCCCGACGCGAAATGGGTCGTGTTCTACTCACTCGGCGACGGTTCCGACGGTGGCCGCTACTACGACGCGCATCCCATCGAGCAGATGCACTATCAGCTCACGATGCTCGCCTATGACATGAACGGCGAGCCACTCTCTTACGGCCACGGGGCGCCGCTTCGCCTGCGCAACGAGGTCCAGCTCGGCTTCAAGCAAGTGAAGTGGATTGCCGGCATCGAGTTCGTCGCTGACTTCCTCGAAGTGGGAGGCGGGTACGGCGGCTACGATGAAGATCACGAGTTCTTCGGGTATCGTCAGTCGATCTGAGTCGGGTGCGAAGGAATGGGCGCGCTCCTCGATGGTCTGCTCCCCAACTTTCGGACCCGTTGACGCGTGAGAGTCCTCGCGGCCAGGAGGCAGGTCGGTCGTGAGGAAGAGCAGGTTTACCGAGGAGCAGAGGGTCCGCATTCCGCGGGAGGCGGAGAACCTACAGGAGTAGTTTGAGTCTGGCGCCGCGTGCCGGGTAGTGGCATTGCCTGGCGCCGGCTTGGTGGTGACGTCGCCAGAGTGCCAGCAACAGGCGTCGAGTCTCCTGGACGGAGAAGCGGACGTGGGTTGTCAGTGCGCAGGCTCCTTGAATGAGACACGCAAAGGCGAGGCCGATGCATCGGCTGTGCATGGGCACTCCGCATGAATGTGGACTCCTGAAGCGCCACACACGGGACCTGTCAGTATTAAAAAGAGTCATGTCGCCGGATGATTTAGTGAGTCAAGTCAGGAGTTCGACTGGCGATGAGCGCCGCATGAACTGACTTGCGCCTTCTCGACACGCCGGGATGCCTTTAGTACGCGTGTCCGGGTGCGTTCTTCGAATCTCTCCACGCCCCGTCTCCACCTGCCCTGGTGGCCCCTGGTGCTCATCGCTTCAGGGGCGTGGCTGCTGCGCATCGCGGGCTTCTTCCACCGGGGAGGCGCTTTCGGGCATCCCGTGGACTACGACGAGGGCGTCTATTTCAGTGCCGCCGCACTTCTCGCCCATGGTGTATTGCCCTACCGTGACTACTTCTTCGTCCACCCTCCTGGGATTGCCATGTTGCTGGCGCCAGTGGCCGCGCTCGCACGTGGCTTCGACGCAGCGCTGGCATTCGCAGTGGTCCGTTGGCTCGTCCCCGGGATTGGGGCACTGAGCACGCTCCTGTGCGGACGCATTGCTCAGGAGCAATGGGGCGTCAGGGCAGGCGTCGTGGCCGCGCTCGCCTATGCCGTCTTCCCAGAAGCGGCCGCCACCGAGCGCGGGCCCTTCTTGGAGCCACTGCTCAACCTCACCTGTCTTGGCATGGCATGGGTTTGGCTGCGGCATGGGGCTGATGCCTCACGGTGGAAGGGGGATCTGCTGGCCGGAGCCCTTCTTGCCACCGCGTGCGCCATCAAGCTGACAGCTGGCGCCTGGGTCATCGCCGCGGTGGGGGCTCGCGGCATGGAGGGCCAGGGACGGCGTGCCCTACGCGTCGTGCTTGTCGCGGCAGCCGTGGGGCTGGTCTGGCTGGGCCCCTTCTTTGCGCTCGCCCCCGCCGCGATGCTCGATGGCCTTCTTCGGTTCCAGTTGCTCCGCCCACCCGATGGCGAGTCAGACGTCTGGCGCCGGCTTCTCATGGTTCTGGGAGACGGGCGCATGGGCTTCTCCGTCCTCTGTGTCTGGGGCTTGGTCGTGGCCCTGGCCCGAACTCGTCGAAGGGAGGCCGTCGCCGAGCGACTCTTCGCGGCCGCCTGGGTTCTGACGGTCGTGACCTTCTTGTCGTCGAAGAGCTATTGGGCCCAGTACAACGCCCACCTGGCGCCTTCCATGGCGGTCCTCGCGGGGTTGGGGGCCTCCGTGGTGTTGAGGTGGGCGGACACACGCCCGCGCACGCAATCCGCGCTCGTCACCGCCACGGTGATGCTCATCGCACTCTCTCCGTTGCCGGCGGCCATCCGCTCTGCGAATCAGCGAGACCGTTTCCTGCTCACGCTCGGGAGCTCACTCCGGGCCTCCGTCCCCCCGGATTCAGCCCTTTGCACCTTCGAACCGGCTTGGGCAATCGCCGCCGGGCGGCTTCCCGGAATCCCAGAGGGGACTCCCATCCTCGTCGACCCCTATGGCCTCATGCTGAATGATGCACTGGGCACCCCCGGGCGCTTCGCTCACGCAGGAGCCGCTTTCGAGGATGAGCGCTCGCAGCGGACCATGCTCCCCATGCTTGCGCGCTGTGACATCCTGGTCCTTGAGGGACGTGGCGAATGGCAGCTGTCCTCCGCCAGCGAGCGCTGGGTCCATGAGCACTTCGTGCGAGAAGGGCTCTTCTGGCGGCGTGCTTCTGAGTGAAGTCTCGGAAGCTGGAGGGGGCGAGCGACTCTCGAGCACCGGGACTGCCCACTGCGGGTGCAAGGCTGCCCCTGGCGCGACGGCCACCCAAGGCCGCGCGGTGTTGAGAGTCCCTATCCGTCTTATGCCTGATGTCACACACGAGAAGCCCGGGTAGCGGCCCGCAACCTGCTCTAGAATCGCCGATATGAGCACTGCACCGTACCCGATTGGTTCCCCCGGAAGCCCCTGGGGGGAGGCGGAAGTCACGGTCTGGCGGTCCCGCCAGACCCGCAAGCGCAGCTACGCGGCCGACGTGCTGAGCGCGATAGAGCGCCTGCGCGCGCGCTTCGACGTGGTGCAGTACGGCCTGCTGGACTACCCGCCGGACACGTACCCGCTGTTCGCGCTCGCGAGCCGCGACTGGCGCGACGGGTTGCCGGTGGCGCTGGTCACGGGTGGGGTACACGGCTACGAGACGAGCGGCGTCCACGGCGCGCTGCAGTTCGTCGAGCGGCATGCGGCTGGCTACGCGGGCCGCTTCAACCTGCTCGTCGTCCCGTGCGTCAGCCCGTGGGCCTACGAGCGGATCCACCGCTGGAACATGAATGCCATCGACCCGAACCGTTCCTTCCGCGAGCTCAGCCCCGCGGAGGAGTCGGCGGCCCTCATGCGGCTGGTCGCCCCGCTGCGCGACCGCGTGCTCGTGCACGTGGACCTGCACGAGACCACCGACTCGGACGAGGCGGAGTTCCGCCCCGCCTTGGCCGCGCGCGACGGCAAGCCCTTCGAGCCCGGCCACACCCCCGACGGATTCTACGTCGTGGGCGACACCGAGAACCCGCGGCTCGACTTCCAGCAGGCGGTCATCGCCGCGGTCGCGAAGGTCACCCACATTGCCCCGCCCGACGCCGACGGCAATATCATTGGCTCTCCCGTCGTCGCCCCGGGCGTCATCCACTACGCACTCCGCCAGCTCGGACTGTGCGCTGGCATCACGCGCGCCCGCTACGTGACGACCACCGAGGTCTACCCCGACAGCCCGCGCGCGACGCCCGCGCAGTGCAGCGACGCGCAGGTGGCGGCGGTCACGGCGGCGCTGGATTACGCGTTAGCGCATCCGTAGGGGACGTGCCAATCCAATCTCGACGTCGAGCGCACGCCACGCTCGACCTCGTGGCCGTCACGGCTCACGTGGGCGAGCCGACGCAGGCGGCGCCGGTGGCAGCGGCGCAGGGCCCGCTGGCGTGGGAGTCGGACTTCAGGGTGGCGTGTCGTTGTCGTGCCTATCGCGCCCCGGTGGCCGCGTCCCGGGGGGCAGGCTTCGGTGCATCGCCTGCCGCCTCGGCGATGGGCCGGGCGTACCTGACCAGCGACAGCAGCATCTTGCCCGGCTCTTCGTTCATGATCTCGTGAGCCGAGTTCTCGAACCAGACCAGGTGCTTGATGGGTGCGTGAAGGCGCTCGAACCATTCGGCCGCGACGCTTGCCGACACGTTGTAGTCGTGCCGGCCATTGAAGAGGAGCATCGGGCACTCGAGCCGGGTGACGTTGCTGAAGTCGGCCCGCAACACGGCGGGGAACAGCTTCTCCTCGGAGAGCTCGTTGGCGGTCCACACCGAGGCCAGCTCGGCATCCGTGTACTCCGGAGAGAGTGCGAAGCCCTCTGCTTCGGCCTGGCCACCCGTCCGCCCGTGCACCTGGCCACCATAGAAGCCGAGCCACTTGCGCTGGATCGCGACGACGGGCAGCTCGAGCGCAGCGCCATGCGCCGCGTAGGGCGCAATCGATTGCAGCTCCCTGATCGCCTCCTCGTTTCCGGCTGCGCGTGCCCTGTCCATGGCAAAGCGCCATCCGCGCCGTTCGCTCTCCAGAACATCGGTCGCCTGTCCCATTCCGATATACGCGTGCAGCCATTCCGGGTGACGTTGCGCTACGGACAGGCCGAGGTAGCTGCCCCATGAATGTCCGAGCAGGAAGATCTTCTCCTTGCCGAGCTCCTTGCGTGCCCAGCGAATCATCTCCTCGGTATCGGCGATCAACCGCTCCGCCGTCATGGTCGCCGCGACCGCGGAGGGGTCATTCGCCAGGTAGGTTTTTCCAGCACCGCGCTGATCCCACTGGATGACGGTGAAGTACTCCTCCCACCCCCGCTGGAAGTACCAGCTCGTCGGCATCGACACGAAGCCGGGACCTCCGTGGAGCATCAGCAACACGGGATTCGCCCGGTCGACGCCGCGAATCGAGACCCATTGGTCAATCCCGCCGATGCGGATCTTCTCCAGCCGCTCCACACCCATGGGGGTCACGATCCGGCGCAGGTTGGCGACGATGGCGGTCGCTTCGCGCCGGCTGCCGGGTCCAGCCTGCTCCCTGGCCGTAGGGGTGCCCGCACAGCTCGTCAGGAGGACGGCCAGGCAGCAATTACGGAAGAGGTTCGTCATCTCGGTCCCGGGACAGTACGCAGGTGCTCGCATAGGGGGCATCGCCCACCTCCTTCCATTCGCTTCTGGCAGCGCAGGCTTGCACGAGCCTGACAGTCGCTGATTGTCGCGGCGCCTTCGCCCCGGGAGGAGTAGCGTCCGCCGACACGGAGGGGACTCATGCGTGCGCTCCTTGTCGAGGATGAGCCGGAACTCGCGCGGCTGGTGGCAAATGAAGCGACGTCCCAGGGCTTCTCGGTCGACGCCGTGGCTTCGGTCACCGAGGCCCGTAGCGCGATCCACCTGGGCGCCTACGCGATCGTGCTTCTGGACCGCCGCCTGCCCGATGGCGACGGCCTGTGCCTGATTCCCGAGCTCCGTGCCATGCAGCCGGAGGCGGGCGTGCTGGTGATCAGCGCGATGGGAGATGTCCCGGAGAGAGTCGCAGGTCTGGATGCGGGTGCGGATGACTACATGGAAAAGCCTTTCCATGCAGACGAGCTGCGGGCGCGCATCCGCTCGGTGCTGCGACGGCCTGCACAGGCGCGACAGCTGCAGCCGGTGCGCTGCGGCGCCATCGAGTACGACCTCGGCTCCAGGCAGATGACGGTGCAGGGAAGGCCGCTGCTGCTTCGCCGGCGCGAGGCCTCGCTGCTGGCCGCCCTGATGCGCCGCGCGCGGCGGGTCGTCCAGCGCGACACCCTCATCAAGGAGGTCTACGGGTTCGACGAGGAGCCCAGTGCCAACACGCTGGAAGCACACATCTCCAGGCTGCGGCGGCGGCTCGAGGATTGTGGCGCGGGTGTGGTGCTGCACCCGGTCCGGGGCGTCGGCTATCTTATCGACGAGCCATGAAGCGTCTCACGGACTCCCTGGCGCCGCGCCTGATCGCGGCCGTCCTCGCAACTCAGCTCATCGTCATCACCGGGCTGATGCTGTTCTGGATGGTGTTCTCCCACTCCGTCTCGCACGACGATCTGTCCGCCGCGACCTCCCAACGTCGCGTTGCCGAGTCGATCACGCTGGACCCGGCAGGCGCCCCTCGCATCGAGCCCTCGAGCGCTCTGCGCGCCTATCAGGCACGACGTCCGCAGCTGGCCTACGCCGTGTACCTGGACGGCCGCCTGGTGCCTGGATCATCGCAGCAGCTTGCCCACGCGATCGCTCCACGCGGCTGGGCCGCACCGGGCGCGAATCTCGAACCGGCGCCGACCCTCGCCGACCTGTACCGGCACTTCCCCGACCTGCAGTGTGTGCAGCTGCTCGCTGAGTGCGGAGACCCGGTGATCGCCCTCGGAGAGGGCCAGCGCGCGAACGTCTCGATGTTCCCGGTCCACGGCATCGGGACCGCGGTCGTCGTGACGAGCGGCAATCGCCTCGGACTGGATGACCTGCCAACCGCGCTGCTGACGCTGATTCCGCGCGTGATGAAGCTGTTTGGTTCGGCCGTCCTCGCCACCGTCCTCGTGCTGCCACTGATGCTGCGTCGCGCGCTACGACCCCTCACGAGGGCCGCCAACGCCGCATCCGGCATCGGCCTCGAGACGCTGGACCAGCGGCTGTCGCCCGATGGCGTGCCCAAGGAGATCCAGCCCTTCGTCACGGCCATCAATCAGCTGCTGGAAAGGCTCGAGCGTGGCGTCTCCCGCCAGCAACTGTTCGTCGCCAATGCCGCGCACGAGTTGCGCACCCCTGTGGCGATTCTCTGCGCCCGGCTCGACTCCTTGGGCGACAGCCCCGCCACGCGCGACCTGCGGCGCGATGCGACGCGGCTGGGGCTGATGGTCGACCAGCTGCTCGCGGCTTTCCGCATGCAGGGACAGACCCCGGCGGATTGGAGAGCGCTGGATCTCGTCCAACAGCTGCGTGATCTGATCAGCGACATGGCGCCGCTGGCGCTGCGGAGCGGACGAGCCATCGCCCTGGAAGCCGCATCGCCCTCCGAGATGGTGCTGGGACAGGCCGATGGCCTTCGGTCGGCGTTGGCCAACCTGCTCGACAATGCGCTGCGCGCCGAGCCCGCTGGCGGGACGGTGATCGTCAGGATGGAAGCCAGCACGTCCAGCGTCACGGTCGACGTCGTCGATCACGGCCCCGGCGTCGAGGAGTCCGACCGAGAGAACATCTTCGAGCCCTTTTGGCGCCGGGAAGGTCAGTGGAGTGGAACCGGGTTGGGTCTGGCCATCGCCCGCCGCATCTCGGAAGGCCACGGCGGTAGCCTGCAGCACCTGCCCACAGAAGGCGGCGGCGCGACATTCCGGATGCGGGTGCGAAGAGCTCCCGCAGGAAGAAGCATCGACCCTTGGCTATAGAAGTCAGGCGCGGGTCTTCCTGGCGGATTGATGGCCTTCAGAATGTGGGGCGTCCCCCTGCACTGCGCGTGAGCTTCGTTGGGTCAAAGAAGCGTGAGATGCACTCTCTCATGTCGGCCAAGCGAGCATCGCGGCATCAATGATGGCGGCGAGCTTCTTCGCGGAGGCGCCATCGCGAGCCTGTATCGACAAGCCCTCCAGCACCGTGGTGTAGAACGCGGCGAGCTTCCCCACCTCGGCGGATGCAGGGAGGTCTCCATCGAGAATGCCTCGCTCGAGTCGCTGCTTCAGCGCACGCTCACCCCTGAGGCGATTCTCCGCGAGGAAGGTCCTGACCTGCTCGTTCTCCGGCGAGCCCAGGAGCGAAGACAGGACGATCATGCACCCCCGAGGTTTGTCGCTGGCGGTGTAGGCCCGCGCATTGGCGCGCAGCATCTCCTCCACCGCCGCGCGTGCGGACGGAGCATCCTCCAGGCTGCGGGTGGTGTGAATGCCTTCGATCCGGTCGTAGAGTTCAACGGCTTCGCGGAAGAGCTCTTCCTTGCAGCCGAAGATGGAATAGAGGCTGGGCTTGTTGACGCCCATCGCATCGACCAGATCCTGGATGGACGTGCCCTCGTAGCCGCGCGCCCAAAACACCCGCATCGCCTCCACGAGTGCCTCGTCGCGGTCGAACCCGCGGGGGCGGCCCATCACAGCGGAGGGCTTCTTCGCCTTCACCTTGCGCGGAGTCATCGCTCGATTGCCCGCAGGCCAGCGACGCCGATACCGATCATCATCAGGAAGAAGATACGTGGTGCCGAGACCTGTTCGCCGAGAAATAGCATGCCGAAGACCGCGACGCCGCACATGCCCATCCCCACCCAGACAGCGTAGGCCGTTCCGACGGGCAGTTGCTTCAAGGCGAGCGACAGCAGCACCAGGCTGACCATGGTGAGGCCGATGCCGATGACACTGGGCCAGAACCGGGTCAGGCCGTCGGCTCGCTTGAGCGCGAGCGCCCAGGCGACCTCCAGACACCCGGCCACTATCAACACAATCCATGCCATGAACGGCTCTTGCTGTCGCGGCTTCAAGCCGAAAAGCCACCATCGACCGCGATGGAGGTGCCTGTGATGAATCGCCCGCTGGCACCCGCCAGGTGCCCGACGGTGGCGGCGATGTCCTCGGGCTGCGCGTAGTGCTTAAGGGACATGAGCGCCAACTCGGCCGCGACGGCGGGCCCGGTCGCCGGATTCATGTCGGTATCCGTCGACCCGGGGTCGATCACGTTCACTGTGATGCCGCGCTCGCCGACTTCCCGTGCCAGGCCCTTCGTCAGGCCGATCAAGGCGGACTTGCTCATCGAGTAGAGCGTGACTCCGCCATAGGGCACGCGCTGCGCGAAGCAGGAACCAATCGAGATGATGCGGCCACCCTGCTGCATGTGCGCGAGCGCGGCTTGAGACGCGACGAACACGCCTCGAACGTGGATTGCCAGCGTCCTGTCGAGTTCCTCGAGTGTGACCTTTTCGAACGGTCCGGAAGGGAAGATGCCGGCGTTGTTGACCAGGATGTCCAGGCGGCCCAACTCGGACGCCGCGCGGTCGACTGCGCCACGGACGGCGTCGGGGTCTCCGCTGTCCGCCTGGATGGCCACGGCCCGTCGGCCGAGTGCCTTGAGTTCACCGACCAGCGTGGCCGCTTTGTCGCCAGAGTTCGCATAGGTGAAGGCTACGTCCGCCCCCCCCTTTGCCAGATGCCGAACGATGGCGGCGCCGATGCCACGCGTGCCACCTGTCACCAACGCCGCCTTGCCACTGAACGCCATCATGTCCACCCTCTACTTTGAAACCGTTCGTTTAAAATGTCTACGCAGCGAGGGTGTCTCCGTCAAGACTTTCTTAATGACCGGTTCATATGCCCCCAGCAGAGCCCTTGGCGGGAAAGAGCCCGCGCTCTCTCCGCCATGGTGAGTAAGCCAGTTCCCTCAAGCAGGTGAGGAGGAGGCGAGCGAGGGGCTTGAAGCAGCGACCAGGAAGAAGCGGGTGAAGCTCACCTTCGGCCCCGCCTGGGTGCGTTGACGCTCCCCGAGGTGAACCGCAGCCCGCCGAGCTCTCGCCCAAGTCGATCAACAACCTGTGCGGCTTCGCACAGTGCCTCTTCCCCAAGGCCATCCAGCGCGGGCTCTGGAAGGGCGACAACCCTGCGGCTGCCGTCCGCCCGGCGCAAGGTGTCCAATCACGCCCCGTCCTATCTCAATGCAAAGGAGGTGGCGCCGGCGGTGCGGAACACCGCGGATGCCGCTCAATGGACAGACGCCCTTGAAGAGATTCCCAAGGAATTGAGAGGCATTGAGGGAAATGGGCCCTCCTGGATTCGAACCAGGGACCAATCGGTTATGAGCCGACAGCTCTAACCGCTGAGCTAAGGGCCCTCATGCGCCAACCAACCGCGTGACGGATTGCATATCGCCGGGCGCGCAGTCCTGGCAAGGGGCGTCGTTTACCCGGCTTCAGCGCTTCCGCTTCGTTGCCAGTCCAGGGGCCGGCGCCTCGCGGGGCACCTTCACGCGGAAGGTGTCCCCACGCTGCGTCACCTCCACGCCCTCGGCCCTCAGTCGCCGTGCCTGCTCCTGCGCCACCTGGGGCGCCAGCGTCCCGTCCGAGCGCGTGACGCGCCACCAGGGCAGCGGCAGCTCGGGCTGCTGGGGCAGGGTGGCCATCTCCCGGCCCACGCCTCTGGCGGCCCCAGGACGGCCCGCATAGAGCGCCACCTGGGCATAGGAGCGCACCTGCCCACGCGGAATGGCCCGGACCACCTGCCACACCGCTTTAGAGAAGGGGAGGGGAGCCTTCTTCACTTCTGCCTTCGGTGTCTTCGTCTTCGCTCGGAGTGCCACGGCCCCGGACTCTAGAAACACGAAGGCCCCCGGTCCACGAATGGAGCGGGGGCCCACGTTTCGGCTCAGCTCGAGCCCGGCTCAGCTCTCCACGAAGGAGCGCAGGCGCTTGGAGCGGCTCGGGTGGCGCAGCTTGCGCAGTGCCTTGGCCTCAATTTGACGGATGCGCTCGCGCGTCACCTCGAAGTCCTGACCCACCTCTTCCAGCGTGTGGTCGGACTTCTCGCCGATGCCGAAGCGCATGCGGAGCACCTTCTCCTCGCGCGGCGTCAGCGTGGCGAGCACCTTCCGGGTCTGCTCCGCCAGGTTCATGTTGATGACCGCGTCCGCCGGCGACACGAGGCTCTTGTCCTCGATGAAGTCGCCCAGGTGGCTGTCCTCTTCCTCGCCAATCGGCGTCTCGAGGGAGATGGGCTCCTTGGCGATCTTCAGGACCTTGCGGACCTTGTCGAGCGGCAGCTCCATCTTCTCCGCGATCTCCTCCGGCGTCGGCTCGCGGCCAATCTCCTGCACTAGGTAGCGGCTGGTGCGGATGAGCTTGTTGATGGTCTCGATCATGTGCACCGGGATGCGGATGGTGCGGGCCTGGTCCGCGATGGCGCGGGTGATGGCCTGACGAATCCACCAGGTGGCGTAGGTCGAGAACTTGTAGCCGCGCTTGTACTCGAACTTGTCCACGGCCTTCATCAGGCCGATGTTGCCCTCCTGGATGAGGTCCAGGAACTGCAGGCCGCGGTTCGTGTACTTCTTCGCGATGGACACCACGAGGCGCAGGTTGGCCTCCACCAGCTCGCTCTTGGCGCGCTCGGCGCGGCGCTCACCCAGACGGATGGCGTCGTAGTTGCGGCGCAGTGACTCGACGGGGAGGTTGGCCTCCTCCTCGACCTTCTTGATCTTCCGCACCGCCGTGCGCACGTCGCGGTCCAGGACCTCCAACTGCTCCGGCGTGAGGTTGAGCTGCTTCTGCAGCTTCTTGCCGATGTTGGGGTTCTCCCGCGACTCCTTCAGCTGCGGGCGCAGCTCCTTCATGGAGCAGTCGTAGCGGCGCTCCAAATCACGCAGCTCGTCCTCGGCCTTGTCGACGCGCTCGATGAGGGCCTTGAGGTTGATGACGATGCGGTCCACCTGCTTCTTGTTGAGCCGCATCTCCTCCAGGACCTCCATCATCTTGGTCCGGAGGTCCTTGATCTCCTGCTTCACTTCCTTCTTGCGGACCTCGGTCAGCTTCTTCTTGGAGGACAGCTCCTCCTCCAAGACGTCGCAGTCCTGGGCGAACTTGCGGAAGCGCTCGATCTGCTTGCAGATCTGCTCAATCTTGTTGAGCTCGCTCTGCGCCAGCTGCGCCGGAGCGTCACCTTCACCGACCTCCTCGGGCGCCTCTTCGGCACCTTCGGACTGCGTCTCCTCCGGCGCGTCCTTGATGACGTCGCGCACGCGCAGCTTGGCCGTCTTCAGCTTGTTGCCGATGTCGAGTATCTCCTCGACGGCCACCTTGCACGCCAGCAACGCGCGGAGGACTTCCTTCTCGCCATCCTCGATGCGCTTGGCGATTTCGACCTCACCCTCGCGGGTGAGCAGGCTGACGCTGCCCATCTTGCGCAGGTACAGGCGCACCGGGTCGTTCGACTTGCCGCCCGGCTCGTCGTCCTCGTCCTTCTCGTCCTCGTCGGCGTCTTCCTTCTCTTCCTCGACGGTGACGGTGGGCTTGATTTCGTTGTTCTGAGCGGCCTTCTGCGCGTCGACAATCTCGATGTCGTTGTCGCCGAACATGCTCATCACGTCGTCGATTTGATCGGACGACACGATGTCGGCGGGGAGCGCGTCATTGACCTCGTCGTACGTGAGGAAGCCCTTCTCACGGCCCGCGGCGAGCAGGTCCTTGACCTCCTTGCGCTCGGCGACCGGATCCTCCTCGATGTCGTCCTCGACGGCGTCGGGGTCGACCTGGACGGCGGCGGCGGCCTCTTCCGCGGCCTCCTCCGGGTCCACGTCATCGCCCATGGCCGGCGCCACGCCCTTCTTCTTCTTCTTGAGCTTCTCCGTCGCCTCGGCGACGACGTCCCTCGCGACGAGTTCTTCCTTCTCCTCGGCGCCCGTCTTGGCCCCCTTCGCCGCGGCACCGTCCGGAGCCTTCTTCTTGCGGATCACCGGATCCACCTTCTTCTTGGTCGGCTTCACGGACGCCTTCGAGGGCTTCTGCGTCGGCATTCGGGTACTTCTCCTTGAGCAAATTCAGGGGCTTGAGGCCTGGGCGAGCCGGCCGATCTACCGCAAAGTCAGGGTTTCTTACAAACGCGAACTCAAACCGGTTGCATGGGCGCCTTTGTTCCCGAGGAGGCAGGCTTGAGCTCCTCCAGGACACGCTTCTTGAGCGCCAACAGTTCCACGCGCTCCGCCAGGAGCTGGCGCGTCTCCTCTGTCAGGTCGAACGCCCCCGGCGTCTGCTCCGTCGCCCGCTTTATATAAACGAGCCGCTCGTCGATGCGCCGCACCATGATTTCCCTGCAGATGGAGAGGAACGCCGCTTCCAGGGGAACAGGTTCCGAGGGGAGCTGCCGCAGCGCGCTTTCAATGCCGCGCTTCACGGCTTCCGAGGATTCAAAGAGCGCATCGTTTGCGCCGTGTCCCGACGTCGCATGCGCCAGCGCCATGCGCAGGCCCATGTGGGACAGCTCGTCACACACGCGGAAGGTGTCCCGCGCCATCAACCGTGGCTCTTTCAACACCGCGCCCACGTAGAAGCACTCCAGCGCGGGGGGCGGCTTCTCCAGGGGCGGGGCGGGACGGTTGGGGCTCGAAGGAGGTGCGTCCCCACTGGCAGGCTTGGGCAGGGGCACCTTGCTGCGCAGGGCCGCCTCCACGTCCGCAGGCCGCCAGCCGAAGTGCTCGGCCACCGCGCTGAAGAGGGTGGCGCGCACCAGGCCCACGGGGACCTGTCCCACCACCGGCTTGAGCCGCTCGAGCGCTGCCATCTTCTCCTCGAAGCTCGCGGCCTTGCCCTCCGGGAGGAGCGACGCGAACAGGTGGCTGGTGAGCGGGTGGGCGCCGTCCAGCAGCCGTTCCACGCCCTCCTGGCCCACTCGACGCGCGAAGGTGTCTGGATCATCCCCTTGCGGCAGCAGGGCAACTCGCGCGGTCGCTCCCGCGGCGAGCAGGGGACCGGAAAGCCGTTCGACAGCGGCAAGGCCGGCCGAGTCTCCGTCCAACAGCAGAATCAGCTCGCGGGCCTCGGCGCGCTTCAGCACCTGCATGTGTCCGGCGGTGAGGTTGGTGGAGCACAGCGCTACCGCGTGCCGCACGCCCACCTGGTGGAGGCCAATGGCGTCGAAGTAGCCCTCTACCAGCACGGCGGCCTTGCGCTTGCGAATCTCGTCGCGGGACTGGTCCATGCCGAAGAGCGTCTCGCTCTTGTTGTAGAGCCGGGACTCGCGCGAGTTGAGGTACTTGGGCCCTTCATCCGCGCCAATCAGACGGCCACCGAAGGCGATGGGGCGGCCCTCCGGCGCGCGGATGGGCACCATCACTCGGCTGCGGAAGAAGTCGTAGTAGCCGTCGCCGCTGTTGCGCTTGAGGACCAGGCCGGCCTTCGCCGCCCACTCCAGCATGCCCAGCTTCTGGAAGCGCTCCGTCAGTGAGGCCCATTCGAGGGGCGCCCAGCCCAGGCCGAACGCCATGGCCGTCTCTTCGGAGACGCCGCGGCTGGCGATGTAGGCGCGGGCGGAGCGGCCTTCGTCCTGCTGCCACAGCATGGCGCGGAAGTGCTCGGCGGCCTGGTCCGTGGCCTCCTTGATTTGCTGCCGCTCCCGCATGCTGGGGTCCTGCTCGGCTTCCAGGTCCACGCCCAGCTCGCGCGCCAGGTCCCGCACCGCGTCCAGGAACGTCTTGCCCAGGTAGCGCTGGACGAAGGACACCGCGTCACCGCTCGCGCGGCAGCCATGGCAGAAATAGAAGCGCTTCTCCGGCACCACGTAGAACGAGGGGGTCTTCTCCTGATGGAAGGGACAGCAGGCCTTCCATTCGCGCCCGGCCTTCTTCAGGTCGACATGCCGGGAGATGAGCCCGACGAGGTCCACCCGTTCGAGGACCTCCTGGATCTTGTGCTCCGGAATCACGACTCCCACCCCCTGGC